>JAAYYY010000294.1 GCA_012515125.1 Chloroflexota bacterium | reverse complement strand
GGACGGGAGCGCGCTGCCGGTCAGGCTCAACGAGTCGCCGGTGACGGGCGGCGATGTCTGGGAATATGCGATCAGCCCCGACAGCACGCACGTCGTCTATTGGGGCGATCTGGAAACGGACGAGGTATACGAGCTTTACAGCGCGCCCATCGACGGTAGCACAGGGCCGGACAAGCGCAGCGGCCCGCTGGTCAGCGGCGGCGACGTGGAGCGCGATTTTGCGATCAGCCCGGACAGCAGCCGGATCGTCTTTCGCGCGGACAAGGATGTAGACGGGCTGGTCGAGCTGTATAGCGTGCCGATACAGGGCAGCTCGCTGCCGACGAAGCTGAACGGGCCGCTCATCCCTACGGGCCGGGTCTTCCGCTTCACGATCAGCCCGGACAGCAACCGGGTGCTCTATCTGGCGGACGAGGACACGGACGACGTGTGGGAGCTGTATAGCGCGCCTCTGGAAGGGGGCAGCGCGGCGGTGAAACTCAACCCGCCGCTGACCAGCGGCAAGAATATCTTCGAGTTTCAGGTGACGCCGGACAGCACGCGGGTGGTGTATCACGCCGACCAGCTCAACGACGAGGTGTACGAGCTGGGCAGCGTGCCAATCGAGGGGGGCCAGGCCGTGCGATTGAACGGGCCGCTGGCAGCGGGGGGCGATGTGGACCGGGAGTTTCTGATCAGCCCGGACAGCAGCCGGGTCGTCTACCGCGCCGATCAGGAAACGGACGAGGTATACGAGCTGTACAGCGCGCGGGTGGACGGCAGCGATTGGGTCAAGCTCAACGCGCCGCTGATTATCGGCGGCGATGTCGAGGACGACTATCAGATCGCGCCCGACAGCAGCCGGGTCGTCTACCGGGCTGACCAGGAGGTCAATAACGTCTACGAGCTGTACAGCGCGCCGCTCGACGGGCTGACGCCGCCGGAAAAGCTTAACGGGGCGCTGGCGCAGAATGGCGACGTGGATTATTTCACGTTCAGCGAGGACGGGCGGTGGGCGATCTATCTTGCGGACGAGAGCAGCGACGGGGTGTACGAGCTATACCGGGCCGACGCCGCGGGCGCGGAGCCGGCGATGAAGCTGAACGGCCCGCTGGTCAGCGGGGGCGACGTCGAATGGTTTTCGCACGTGGCTATCAGCCCGGATGGGAGACGCGTGGTGTACCGGGCCGACCAGGAGACTGACGGTCTGTACGAGCTGTACGTGACGTACGAGGAGCAGGAGCTGACGGTCAGCTTCACGGCGGAGTCGGCGGCTGCAGCGGAAGATGGCGGCAGCGCGACGGCTATCGTGCAGCTCAACGAGCCGGCCGGCGCGGCGACGGCAGCGGTTGATTACGCGGTGACGGGGGGCACGGCGAGCGGCGGGGGCGTGGACTTCGACCTTGCCAGCGGGACCCTGCTCTTCGCGC
The DNA here is from genome assembly GCA_012515125.1 of Chloroflexota bacterium. Taxonomy (GTDB): domain Bacteria; phylum Chloroflexota; class Anaerolineae; order Promineifilales; family Promineifilaceae; genus JAAYYY01. Next base: position 669 of record JAAYYY010000294.1, on the reverse strand, counting down.
AGGGGGTCATCAGCCAGACGATTACGATCAATCTGGTGGACGATGGGCAGGTAGAAGGGGACGAAACGGTGGTGATCAGCCTCAGCAATCCGCAGAATGCGTCGCTGACCAGCCCGGATACGCTCACGCTAACCATCGTGGACGACGACACGGGCGAACCGGCGCCGGCGTATGGCGTCTACCTGCCGCTGCTCAGACGGGAGTAGGCCGGGCCGTTGTTCAGGAAGCCGGCGACGAGGAGAAGATGCCGATGCCTCGCTATCTTGTCGAACAGACCTTTCCGCATGGGCTGCGGCTGACGCTGGACGACGAGGGCGCCCGGCTCTGCCTGCACGTGGTGAGCAACAACGCGCTGGACGGCGTGACGTGGATCCATTCCTACGTCACGCCGGACCGGCGGCGGGCGTTCTACCTCTGCGACGCGCCCACGCCGGAGGCGATCCGCCGGGCGGCGCAGCGCAACCGGCTGCCGGTGGATCGCATCACGGAGGTGCGCATTCTCGACCCCTACTTTCTCGTGTAGGGGCGGGTGGGGCGGCCCGGTCCGCAGCAGGGCCGCCCCACGCCTCACGCACCAGTCGCTAAGGGCGTGCCCCGAGGGTGACGGGGATGACCAGCTCCTCGCCGCCCCGGAGCACGGTCAGCTCGATAGTCTGCTCGGGCTGCGTG
>JAAYYY010000293.1 GCA_012515125.1 Chloroflexota bacterium | reverse complement strand
TGTTTGACGCGTGGGGCGACGACCGCTACCGCCCGTCGCCGCTGTTGAAGCGTATGGTCCTCGCCGGGCGGCTGGGCCGGAAGTCGGGCGAAGGTTTCTACCGCTATGGCGAGGGCGAGGAGGCATGATGGCGGTGCAGCGCTGCCACCTCTGCGACGATGACCCTGTGGAGGCTCGCCGCTACGGCAGCGCCGGGCTGTACGAAGGGCAGCTCTGCCCCATCTGCTACCGCCCGACCTGCCGCTACCATCTGACGACGGTGCGCTGGCGCTGGCGCAGCAGCGGCACGATTGAGGCGGCCCTCATCTGCCAGTCGTGCAAGCGCAGCTACGCCCAGCGCGACTGGGACGTGGCCAACCGGGATTGGATTACCTGAGCGGGCGGCGCCGAATGGGCCGCGCGCTCACTTCGTCTGCGGATAGGTCGGCACGTCGGGGCCGACGATCTCCCGGAACAGGCCGAGGATTTCGCCTGGCTCGGCGTGGCGCTTCTGCATCGTCTTCTTGGAGAAGATCAGGTCGTCGTTGATACGGACCTCAAAGACGCCGCCACGGCCGGTAACCAGCCGCAGCTCTTCGATGATGTGTTGATAATTGCTCAGCAGCTCTTCCGCCACACGGACGGCGCGTTGGGAGTAGTTTCAGGGGACGCAGTATTCGATCGAGATGCGGTAGGGGCGCACGTAGGTCTAGCCTCCGGTGTGTTAGCCTTACGTAGAAAAAAGATTGGGGCCAGTATAACGAACGTCAGAAGCCTTGACAACGAACCAGCCGTGGGATACCATACCTGTCGCTCCCGGGCCTGTAGCTCAGCTGGGAGAGCGCTACAATCGCACTGTAGAGGTCAAGGGTTCGAATCCCTTCAGGTCCATGACCACTCTGCCGGAGCCGGCTTTGTACCAAGTGAGCGACCGGAAAAAGAGTTGGCGATTAACATAAAGCAGGATACAATAATAGCTGCGAACAGGAGTAGTAGACGTGCCGCGTACAGAGAGTCGCTTCATTGGCTGAAAGGGCGACACCACAGCGTCGAACTCGCCTGGGAGCTGCGGCAGTGAACGGCTCTCGCTGCATGAGAGCAACCTAGCTACCGCCGGGCGCACCCGTTACGTGCTTGAGTGGATGGCCATACGACCATCTTGCATGGGCCTATAGCTCAGTTGGGAGAGCGCCACAATGGCATTGTGGAGGTCAAGGGTTCGAGCCCCTTTAGGTCCACCTTATAAAGGCTGCCCAGGCAGCCGGCGCCATCAATCAGAGTGGTACCGCGGAAGCCCCTTTCGTCTCTGAGCGAAACGGGGCTTTTTGCTTTATCCAGGTGTGGCAGAGCATTCGATGCACGAACTCTGGATTGAGACAGAACACGGCCGTGTCCGGGGCATGGCGGCTGGCAGCGGCCCGCTGGTGTTGGGGCTGCATGGATGGAGCCAGCGCAATGGCTGGCACACCTGGCAATCATTCATCGACCCGGTGGGCAACGCCGGATTTCGGGTCGTGAGCGTGGATATGCCCGGATGGGGCGCCTCGCCGCTGTTGCAGACAGGCCAGATAACCGGCGAGCGGGCCGTCGAGGTGGTTCTGGCGCTGATAGATGCCCTCGGCGCCGGCACCGCGACCCTGCTCGGCAAGAGCTGGGGCGGCGGCGTCGCCCTACAGGTGGCGCTGGACCACCCGAAGCGCGTCGAAAAGCTGGTGCTCACTGCGCCCGCATTCAGACAGACGGCAAGGCTTACAGAGGTCCGGCAGCCGGTGCTGCTTGCCTGGGCCCGGGACGATACGGTGATACCGGTGCGCGTCGCTCAGGAGTATGAATCGCGGCTGCCACACGTCGAGCTGGTGACCTACGAACAGGGCGGTCACGGGGCGGCGGAAAACAATGCCGATGACTTTCTGCCGCGCGTCATCGACTTCCTGCAGCGAGAAGTGCAGTAACGGATTACGGAGGAACGATTGACTACCAAGAGCAGAGAAAAGATGGCGATAGATCGTTACGACCCGGCTGAGGTCGAAGCCCGCTGGCAGCAGCGCTGGGAAGAAACCGAGCTGTACCGGCAAGAGGTAGATTGGGACCGGCCGAAGCATTACGCTCTGACGATGCTGCCGTACCCCAGTGGCGATCTGCACATCGGCCACTGGTATGCCATGACGCCCAGCGATGCCCGCGCCCGTTATATGCGTATGAAGGGCTACAATGTGCTCTTCCCGATGGGCTTTGACGCCTTTGGGCTGCCGGCCGAAAACGCCGCCATCAAACACAACGTCCATCCGAAGATATGGACCTATCGCAACATCGAGCGCATGCGCCAGCAGATGCGCCGGATGGGCGCGATGTTCGATTGGCGGCGGGAGGCGGTGTCGTCCGATCCCGAATACTATCGCTGGTCGCAATGGTTCTTCAACCAGCTGCTGAAGCTGGGGCTGGCCTATCGCAAGCGGGCTGCGGTCGATTTCTGCCCGAATTGCAACACGACGCTGGCCCGCGAACAGGTCTGGGGCGAAGACCGCCACTGCGAGCGTTGCGGCACGCCCGTAATCAAGAAAGAGCTGGAGCAGTGGTTCTTCCGCACGACGGAGTATGCCAAGGAGCTGCTGGACTTCGAGGGCCTGGACTGGCCGGAGCGGGTGAAGACGATGCAGACCAACTGGATCGGCCGCTCGGTCGGCGCCGAGGTCATCTTCCGCACCGAGCAGGGAGACGAGATCCCGGTCTTCACCACGCGCCCGGATACGCTGTGGGGGGCGACGTTCATGGTGTTGGCGCCGGAACATCCGCTGGTGGACGCGATTACGACGCCTGAGCAGCGCGCAGCCGTAGACGAATACCGGGAGCGCGCCGGGCGAATGAGCGAGATTGACCGCGAGGCAGCCGACCGCGAAAAGACCGGCGTCTTCACGGGCGCCTACGCGATCAACCCGGTGAACGAGGAACGAATCCCGATCTGGATTGCCGACTACGTGCTGATGAGCTACGGCAGCGGCGCGATTATGGCGGTGCCGGGCCACGACGAGCGCGACTTCGCCTTTGCGCAGAAGTATGGCCTGCCGATCGTCGAAGTGATCCGCAGCCCGGAGCGCAGCGCCGCAGCGGCGGCCGGCGAGACAGTGGGGCCGCTGGAAGAGGCGTATACCAATAAAGAGGGAACTCTGGTCAACTCAGGTCCGTTTGACGGCACGCCGGCCGATCAGGGCGTGGAGAAGGTGACGGCGTGGCTGGAGGAAAAAGGGATCGGGCGCAAGGCGGTGAACTACCGGCTGCGCGACTGGCTGATCAGCCGCCAGCGCTATTGGGGCGCGCCGATCCCCATCGTCTATTGCGAGGAGCACGGCGCCGTGCCGGTGCCCGACGAGGAGCTGCCTGTCCTGCTGCCGGAGGATGTCGAGTTTGTGCCCACAGGCGAGAGCCCGCTGCGCACCCACGACGAGTTTCTGCATACCGAGTGCCCGATCTGCGGGCGTCCGGCGCTGCGTGAAACGGACACGATGGATACCTTCATGTGTTCGTCGTGGTATCAATATCGCTACCTGAGCCCGCACTATGACCAGGGGCCGTTTGATCCTGAAGAGGGCGCTTACTGGCTGCCGGTGGATCAGTACACGGGCGGCATCGAACATGCGACGATGCACCTGATCTACACCCGCTTCTTCACCAAGGCGATGAAGCGGATGGGGCTGGTCGATTTCGACGAGCCGATGGTGGCTCTGTACAACCAGGGGATGGTCCTGGGCGAGGACAATGAGAAGATGTCCAAGAGCCGCGGCAACGTCGTGGCGCCCGACGAGCTGGTAGAACGCTACGGCGCCGATACCGTGCGCACCTACCTGATGTTCTTCGCCAAGTGGGACCAGGGCGGGCCGTGGAACTACGACGGCATCAGAGGGCCGCAGCGCTTCCTGCAGGATGTGTGGGAAGTGGCCCAGGCCGATTATCGCCCGCAGGCTGTGGACGAGCAGGCCACCCGCGATCTGCGGCGCAAGACGCACCAGACGATTCGCAAGGTCGGCCAGGACATCGAGGAGTTCAGCTTCAACACGGCGATCGCCGCCCTGATGGAGCTGCGTAATGCCATCGGCGATGCCCAGCGTGCGGGCCGCGTCAGCCAGGAAGCGTGGTATGAAGCCGTGGACAGCCTGCTGCTGCTGCTGGCGCCGTTTGCTCCGTACGTCACCGAGGAGCTGTGGCAGCGGCGCGGCCGCGAATACAGTATTCACCAGCAGCCCTGGCCTGCCTGGGACGCGGAAATCGCCCGCGACGAGACGATCACGCTGGTCGTGCAGGTGAACGGCAAGGTGCGGGCCAGGATCGACGTGCCGGCAGGCATCGACAACGCAGAGGCCGAGCGCATCGCCCTGGAAGAAGAGAATGTCCGCCGCTATCTGGAGGGGAAACAGCCGAGAAAGGTCATCGTCGTGCCCGGCCGGCTGGTGAATATCGTCGTCTAGCGGCTAGCGCAATCCAAAGTGAGCAGCGACGGCCAGTGCATTCTCCTGGAGCGTGCACTGGCCGTCTACGATCAGGACGGGCAGAGCCACGGCGCGCGCCTCTGCGGCGACTTGCCGGCCGAATTGCTCGTCGCGGTCCATCCAGTTCTGCCAGGCCTGATGCGGATCGGAGCATTGGGCGAGCAGGTGGCTCGGCCAGCTTCGCCGCGCGTAGGTGGTCCGTTGGAACGCCCGGGTAGGGATGACGTAGATCGCGTGGCTGGGCGAAGGCAGCAGCGGGACGATCAACTCTGGCAACAGCGCCGCCCCTTCGACAATAAGCGGCCCTGCGCCGCGCAGCGACCGAAGATCCGCCAGGATCAACGGAAACTCCTCGCGGTAGACAGCCAGCTCGTCGGCCACCTGTTCGGGCACGGGACGCATGAAGAGCCATTCCCAGGTCAGGTCGCGCAGCCGGTAGAGGTGTGGCTTCGTGTGGGGATCTGCGGCGCGAACGTGATCGTCGAAGGGCTCGTCGCAGTGATAAACACGCATCCCGTGCTCTGCGGCGAGCCGGTCGGCAATACTGCTCTTGCCCGAACAGGGTGAGCCGCCAATCCAGCAGACGTCGGGCCAGACCGTCACAGCAGGCGGCTGCCCTCAAGCTGCAGCAGCCAGGCCTTGGTGACCACGCCGCCCGGACCGCCGTAGCCATGCAGGCGGCCATCCGTCCCGAGCACGCGATGGCAGGGGATCACGAGGGGCATGGGGTTGGTAGCGTTGGCCCGGCCGACGGCCCGCGCGCCGCCCGGCTGGCCCAACTCCTCGGCAATGTCGCCATAGGTGCGCGTCTGTCCGTAGGGGATGGCCCAGACGAGGCGCAGGACGCTTGCCTGGAACGGCGAAAGCGCGGACCAGTCGATCTCGATGTCGAAGCCGCGCCGCCGTCCCTCCAGATATTCGACGATCTGATCGAGGATAGGCTGCGTATGTTGCTGATCAACCTGGGCGGAAGCCGGCGCGAGGTGCTGCCGCATCGCTTCCTCCGTTGCCTTCATCAGCACGGCGACGAGGCCGGCGGGGGAGAGCGCCGCCCAGATCGGCCCCAGCCGCTCGTGGTCGATGCTGCCAATCCAGAGGGGTTTATCGTTCATTGGGCACCCGATAGACCATGTGATTGCCGGGCGTGGGCGGCACCCGGAATCCGAAACGATAGTATAGCGACTGTGCGTCGTGAGTGTAAAGCGTCCATTTGCGCAGGCCCTGAAGCTCCGGGTGGGCCAGCGCACAGCGCATGAGCATCTGCGCCAGCCCCTGACCACGGTGAGCGGCATGCATAAAGACGTCGGAGATGTGGGCGTAGGTCGTGTAATCGGTAATGATGCGCAGGTAACCAACCTGCTGGCCGGCCTTGTAGAGGCCGAAGTTGAGGGAGTGCTCGACAAAGCGTTCGACCCTGTCCCGCTCGATCCCCTTCGCCCAGTACGATTCGTTGGCCAGGAAGCCATGCACAAAGTCGAGGTCGAGCCGGGCAGGGTCCGTCGAGATGGTGATATTGCCGTTCTGGCACTCGTAAGGGGTCATTTCTGCTCCACCGGCGGCGCGCCGTACAGAAACGCACCGGGGAAATCCCCGACTTCCTTCTTCTTTCCGCTCCAGCTTTCCACATCCACGCGGAGGACCGTCGTGCGCTTCAGCTCTTCGGGGACCGGCGGCCGGTAATCCCGGCCGGGCCGGAGATGGGCGAAATACTTGTCCAGCAGCATCTGGAGAGCGGTCGTTGCCTCGTCCTCATCCTCGACGACGCTGGCGCGGCCGAAGACGACGACGCTGCTGTACTCCACGCTGAACTCGAGCGCGACGTCGGCGGGCAGCAGCCGGCCCATCTCGGCGACGGTGAAACAGACACGCGGATCATGCTCGACGTTCGTGCGGGTGCGTCCTTTGCGCGCCGTGTGCAGATAGAGGGCGCGCGCCGGGCGGTCGTAGACGAACAGGTTGCTGTTGATGAACGGCTGGCCCTCGCTTACGGTCGCCAGGAAGCCTATCGCCGCGCGCTCAAGGATGGCAACAATCCACGCCTCGTCTTCGACCGCGCGGTCTGCCCGCCGCACGCGACTGTAATCTTGCGGTTCCACGTCGATTGTGCTTCGTGCGCTGCGCGGTTACCGCTTCTCAGGCCAGCGCCTGTCGAAGTCGCCGGTATAGACGGAGCTGGGCCGGATGAGGCGGCCCGTCGCCTGTTGCTCGTAGGCGTGGGCGATCCAGCCAAGGACGCGGCCGATGGCAAAGGTCGGCGTGAACAAGTCTGTCTCCAGGCCAACGCCGTGGAGCAGCAGCGCCGTATAGAACTCGACGTTGGTCTGCAGGTTGCGGCCCGGCTTGTATTCTTCCAGCAGGCGCACCGCCGTTTCTTCGACCTGCCGGGCGAGGTTAAAGAGGTCGAGGCCGCCCTGGGCAGCGTGCCCGCTCAGGTAGAGCTGTTCGGCCGCTGCGCCGAGCACTTCGGCGCGCGGGTCGCGGACCTTATAGACGCGGTGGCCAAAGCCCATGAGCCGCTCGCCACGGTCGAGGTGGGCGCGCAGCACCGGCTCGGCGTTCTCGGCCGTGCCCGACTCAAAGACCAGCTCCAGCGCTGGACCGGGAGCGCCGCCGTGCTTCGGCCCCTTCAGCGCGCCGATGGCGCCGGTAATCGCCGATACGAGGTCCGAGTCGGTGGAGATGATGACGCGGGCCACAAAGGTCGAGGCGTTCAGCCCGTGGTCGCTGACGGTGTTCAGGTAGGTCTCTAGCGCGCGGGCCCGCTCCGGCGGCGGCTCGCTGCCCGTGAGCATGTACAGGTAGTTCGCCGCGTGGTCGAGGTCGGGGCGGGGCGCAACCGGCTCCTCCCCCTGGCGCATCCGCCAAAAGGCGGCGACGATTGTAGGGAAGCGAGCGATCAGGCTGTTTGCCAGGTCATCGCTCGGCTCCAGGTCGATGCTGGCGACGGCCATGCGCAGAGCATCCATTGCAGGCACCTGCCGCGCCGCCGCGGCGCGCAGCAGTTCGAGCGTGGCATCAGGCAATCTGCGGCTGGAGGCCAATGCCTGGTGGTAGTCGCGCAGCTCGCCGGCCGAAGGCAGCCTGTCGTGAAACAGGAGATAGGCGACCTCCTCAAAGCGGGCATTCGGCGCCAGCTCTTCCACCGGATAACCGGCAATGACGAGCTGCCCCTTTTT
>JAAYYY010000292.1 GCA_012515125.1 Chloroflexota bacterium | reverse complement strand
CTCGCGCGCCCGGCGAGCGTGCTCGTCGCGGCGCTGCTCATGGCCCTTCAACCTCCGGCCCGTCGTACAGCGGCTCCGGCACCGGCACGCGCGCCAGAGATGCTTCCGAGAGCGCCCGGCTGTCGAGTCCCGTAGTCGGGCCGACCGGCGGCGCCGGAATCCCGGGCGGGACGTGGTAGCTGATGATGCCCGGAAGCGCCGGAAGGGGCTCGGCAGAGAGCGAAATCAGGGCCACCCGCCGGCCGGCTTCCTTCAGGCGCAGAAGCACGGCGGCGATATCTGGCGAGGTGTGGGCGGTAACGAGCACCAGCGTCGCGGCCCAGGGAAGCCGCCGACTTTCCTGCTGCAGCAGCTTCTCGATGGAGCCGGTGGCGAACTCAGTCGTCGCCGCCAGCGCCTCCAGGACGTGCGCCAGTTGGTCAGGCGAGCGGCCCGGCGGGACGCGGATCGGCTGGTCGGACTTCGGCACGGCGCAGTTGGCGTAAAGGCCAACTCCCCACTTCTGTTCGACGCCGTAACTGGCAATGCTGGCGGCCACGCTGATGGCCCGTTCCAGCTGAGCGGGGTCGTAGCCCATCCAGTGGCGGTGCATCGTGGCGACGTTGAGAAAGACGACCAGATTCATGCCCGTCGACGGGTCGTACACCTTCGTCTGTAGCCGTCCTCGCCGCGCCGAGGCTTTCCAGTGCACGTCGCGGAAGCGGTCGCGCGGATGATAATCGCGGATGCCCTGCGTCTTGATCGGGTCGGCGAACAGGCTCTGCCGCACGCGCAGGTCGCCAAAGGGCTCGCGGGCCGGCAACCCCAGCGCCTCTATGGGGTAGATGCGCGGATAGACGACGAGGGTCTGCATATAGTCGCGCTCGCGCTCGACGGTGAACAGGGTGAACAGGTCGCCGGAACGGTAGACGACAGGGCCGACCCGGTAGTAACCGCGAACCGGAAAGCGCAGCCTATAGGTTCTCTGGGCGTGGCCGTTACCGCTCAGGGAGAAGACGTTCTGCAGGTTATAGGAGCCATGCGTCTCGCCGGTCACTTCGGCGATAACGCCCTCCTCCAGCGGCGCAACCGGCAGGCGGTCGTCGAAGCGCAGCCAGGTCAGGGGCAAGGGCTTGCGGTTATCGACCGTGATCGACATCGTTACCGGCTCGCCGGGAAAGACACGCGTGCGGTCGAAGGAGCGCAGGTAGGTGACGCCGACGAGCGCGTTTTGTTGCCACCAGCTGGCGACGAGATAGATGGCCAGCAAGATGAGGCTGATGGCGAGCAGGGCGGCATTCCGGCCGCCCGCCAGACCCAGGAACAAAAAGAGGAGGGCCAGCGGCATCCAGGCGTCGCTGAAGATGCTGTCACGCCGCTCCCGGACGACCAGCCCTCGCGCTTCGACTATTTCCTGGAACGTCGGCAGCTCGCCGCGGCGGAGCTTGTCGTTGAGCCGGGCGCGCGCGGCTTTGCGGCGTCTGACCTTTTTGTCGCGCTCCAGAACGACGAGCTCGATATCTCTCTGCAACATCAGCCGGCTTCGACCGGTACGGGGACAGCCTCGACCAGCTCGCGGATAATGTCGTCGGGGCGGCGACCGCGCAGCCGCGTTTGCGGGTTGACGACGAGCCGGTGGGTGAGCACGTGGGGCGCCATCGCCTTCACGTCGTCGGGAATGACAAAATCGCGATTGCGCACCGCCGCCAGCGCCTGGCAGGTCCGGTAGAGGGCCATCGTCGCCCGCGGGCTGGCGCCCAGCTCGATGTCTTCGTGGTG
>JAAYYY010000291.1 GCA_012515125.1 Chloroflexota bacterium | reverse complement strand
GTGCAGTGGTACCTGGACGGCAATGAATCAGTCTGGCTGGACGAAGGGCTCTCGCAGCTCGCCGAGCTATATGTGGGCCTGGACACGGCGGAGACGCTGGACTATCTGCAGGCGCCGGAGACGCCGCTGCATCGTTGGGGCAGCGGCGAGTCAATTTATGCCCATTACGCCGCCACCTACCTGTTCTGCGTCTATTTCTGGGAGCAGCTTGGCGAAGAGGCCGTGCAGGAGCTTGCCCGGCACCCGGCGAACGGTCTGGCGGCGGTAGCCAGCGTGCTGGCCGGCACCGGCGCGGATCGCAGCCTCACGGAGTTCCTGGGCGACTGGAGTGTGGCCAATTACGTGGACGATCCGGCGGCAGGTCCGGCGTTCAGCTACGAGCGGCTGGAGACGGGCAGGGCCGCCCACACGGCCGGTATCAAGTTTGCCCCGAACGAGCAGGCGGCGAGCATACCGCAGATGGGCGTGCACTACATCGACATCCGGCTCGACGGTCCGGCTACGCTGACCTTCGCCGGCGATACGCTGGCGCCGCTCCTGCCCGTGCCCCCGCACACGGGGGAGACGGTCTGGTATGCGCCCGCCCAGGAGAACGTCAGCGCCCACCTGACGCGCGAGCTTGATCTCTCCGGCCTCGACGAGGCGACGCTCAATTTCTGGGCCTGGTACGATTTGCGCTACGACACCGATGCAGCTTACGTGACCGTGTCGGCCGACGGCGGCGCTACCTGGCGCGCGCTGCCCCTGCGCAACGGCCGTGCCGCCGAGTATGGCTCAGGACTCAGCGGGCGCAGCATCGACCGGCCCGGCGCCGCAAAGGGCGGCTGGGTCGAGGAGACGATATCCCTGAACGACTACGCCGGGCAGCGCATCCTCGTCCGCTTTGACCTGCTGACCTTCGGCTCTACGGAGGTGGCCGGTCTGGCTCTCGACGACATACGCATTCTCGAACAGCCGGCGGAAAGCGGGGAGGACGACGAAGAAGCGGGATGGCAGGCGGTGGGTTTTGTGCGCACCGGACAATGGCTTCCCCAGCAGTGGTCGGTGCACTACATCCGGGCCGGAGAGCGGCCCGAAGTGGTCGAGCTATCGCTCAACGAGATGAACCAGGGGATCTGGACGGTGAATCTGGGGCCGGAGGGCGGCACGCTCGCCATCGCCGCCCTGACCCCGTACGTTCTGGAAGATGCCAATTACTGGCTGGCGGTAACGCGCTAGCTCAGCTCCCCGTCAGCTCAGCTTGCCGCGTTGTTTCATGGCCTCAAACTCGGCCGTCTTCGCCGCTTCGGTCCGTTCCATCGCCTGCCGGGCTTCCCGGATAGCGGCTTCCCAGCGTGCCTGTGCTTCGGCGCGCAGCTCATCACCAGATTGCGGCGCCAGCAGCAGCGCGATTGTCGCGCCCGTCACCGACCCTGACAGAACACCCGCGACGAAACTCAAGAACTTCTTCATAGATGCTGCCTCCTGTGGTAAGGGTGCCGATTCTCTCACTGTGCCGTGAGCATTATAGCGCCACGAGCGCCCGGCTGTCACCCGCTTGCCCGGCCGTCTCGCCCTGGTTACCATTCTGCCGGCAATGTCTGAGTATATTGAGATCAGGACGGAAAGCGGCGAAGAGCCGGGCATGCTCATCCTGACTACAAACGTGCGGCTGAGTGAAGGGATAGCCGAACGATACGAGTCGCCCGAGGCCCTGGAAGAAGGGTCGCCGCTGGCCCAGGCCCTGGCCTGGGTGCCGGGCATCCGTCGCCTGCAGCTCCGGGAACACGAGTTGACCGTCTGGTACGACCCCGGCGTGGCGCAACACGTGGTGATTGCCGACCTCTCGGCCGCTATCCGCGATTTCTTCCTTTAGCCGGCGGGCGGGAGCGCCGCTAGGCCTTCTCCGGCGCTGCTTCGCCCCTGGCCGACGGGGCCAGCTGGATGTGCAGCTCCGCAAGCTGGTGGGGCGCCACCTCTGAGGGAGCGTCGGCCATCAGGTCGGCGGCCTGCTGGGTCTTGGGGAAGGCAATCACCTCGCGGATGTTGGGCTCGCCGGCCATCAGCGCCACGAGCCGGTCGATACCCGGCGCGATGCCGCCGTGCGGCGGCGCGCCGTATTCAAACGCCTCCAGCAGGTGGCCGAACTGCTCCTGGGCGTCCTCGATAGAGAAGCCGATCAGCTCCATGATCTTGCGCTGCAGGGCCCGCTCGTGGATACGGATGCTGCCGCCGGCTACCTCGAAGCCGTTGCAGACGAGGTCGTACTGCTCGCTGAGGGCGGCGTGCGGCTCCTCGTCAAGCAATGGGATATGCTCGCGGCGCGGGGCGGTAAACATGTGGTGGCTCGGCGCGTAGTGGCCGTCTTCCAGCTCCTCTTCAAAAAGCGGGAAATCGATGATCCAGCAAAAGGCCAGGACTTTCTGATCCTTGTAGCC
>JAAYYY010000031.1 GCA_012515125.1 Chloroflexota bacterium | reverse complement strand
TTATGGAAGGGGGGTCTACGCAGAAGGTTCAATTATAAGTTATAGGCGGTAAAGTCTGAATTTAACCGGGGTTAAACCGGTACGTAGATATCTACCCGGCGAATATATCCGGGATACAGGCGGGCCGGCGGGCGGCGCGTTATGGTGCGGGAAAACGAAACGTTTGTTGGAGGTAGACCATGGCCGGCAAGTACAGCGTGAATGGGGACGCCGTGAGGCAGGCGAAGCGGCTGATCCGCGACGGAAAGGTGAAGATGGAGAGCGATTGGAGCGAGGCGCAGCCGTCAGCCAGAGAGGAATCGCGCTATCTGGAAGGGCACGACTGGCGGGAGTATGGCGCGTGGTTCCTGGCGATTGATCGCGAGGCCAGCGAAGAGACGAAAGACCGCTACAACTTCCCCTACGGCGACTTCAAGCAGGTACACCGCGACGGCGTGATTGCCGCCAAGCAGCGGGCAGCACAAAACGACCACACGGCCATCGAAAAGGCCGCGGACGAGCTGCTATCGCTGATTGATGGGGATTAGGTTAGCTACGGGGCCCTAGGCGGGCTGGTTGGACGTTGATGAATTGCGAGGCATGACGCAGGCAACGATGTAGCACGATTTCTAAATCGTGCGATGGGGAGCGATTTGGAAAAATCGCTCTACAAGAAGGGTACTTCGCGTAAATGCCCCGTCATTTGTCAACGTGCAGCTTCGTTCCGTTCCAGAGGGCTAGTTCGCCTTCTCCGGAGCCTGGTAGGCAAGGAGCATGACGCCCAGCTCCTCTTCGAGGGCCTGCAGGCGGCTGACCTGATCGTCGGTCAGGTCAGCAAGGCGGGTAGCCGGCTCGACGGCGAGCACGAGCGTGCCGATCTTGTCCTCGAACTTGCGCAGCCGCTTGAGCTGCTTGGGGCTGAGCTGAGCGAAACGAACGTCCGCGTTTTCCATGGGGGGATTCTCCTTTGGCACGTACTGGATAATCCTCGCTATTCTAGCACAGGAACGGCCTTTTTGATCGGCGATTAATCTATCTTTTTGATCCGCCTCGATTTTCTGGCGCGGTCACCGGTCACTCTTCCACGTCCGGCTCGTCTTCGTCCAGCTCATCCTCGGCGGAGGCCGGGTCCAGCTCCCAGCGCTCTTCGTCGCGGCGGAGGACCTTGGTGGCGAAGTCAAGCTCTTCGTCGTCGCGGTAGGTGACGCCGGCGCCCTCCCCAATCTCGTCCACCAGGTCCCGGTCGGGCATCGGTTCGGCGCCGACGTCATGGTCGCCGACGCCGGCCTCGAACCAGCCTTCGTCCAGGTCGCCGCCGCTCAGCTCGGGCGTCTCGGCGTGGTGCTCGCGCAGCCGCCGGAAGAGACCCTGCTCGTCGGTGGGCATTGTCTGGCGCTCCTGGAAGTCGTCGAGGATATCGGCGTCCTCGGTCTCGCGCCCGATTTCGGTCATCACGCCTTCGCTGTTTTCCTCTGTGGTCAGCCGGTCAAATTCACGCTGCCCGCCGAGCGGGTAGTCGGGCTTTTCTTCGCCTTCGGTGTACAGCAGGGCGTGCTGTTCCGATTGGGGCTGCGGGTCGTTGCTGGTGTACTGGCGCTTCGGGCGGTCGCCGTCCCCTGCGGCAGCGCCGCGCTGCGTGGGCACGGTGTCGGTGTAGTCGAGGTCGTCGTCCAGCTCGGGGTCATAGTCGGGCCGGGGCTCGCGCTCGGGCTGTTTTTCTGCCATAGAATCCTCCTGGGAGCAGTCACTCGGGTCAAGAGGAACGCCCGGCCGTTGGAGCGACCGGGCGTTCCTGTTCCGCTCGCCCTGGTAGGGGCGCGGTGCGATTGTGCAGTTAGCGAACTGAATGGGCGGCCTGCGGATTGACGCCGCGAGTCAGCAACCCACCTTCGGCGACCCTGGTCAGCAGCTTATTCGTCTCGCCCTCATTGTCGAGGGTGTCCTGGAGCAGGTCGGCGACCTTGTCGAGGCCCAGCTCTTCGGCGTGGGCGCGGGCGGTGCCGTAGGCGGCCATTTCGTAATGCTCGGCGCGCTGGGCGGCGCCAATGAGGGCCGCGTCAATCGTCGCCGGGTCGCCGGTAGCGCGGATCATCTCCTCGCCTTCCTGGATAATGCCCTGCATGCCCTTGCAGACGACGCCGTTCGGCGCGCGCCCCAGGTGCCGGTAGATCTCGTCCAGGCGGGAGATGTGCTTGTCGCGCGTCTCTTTCAGGTGCTTCTCGAACCCTTCCTTGAGCTTGGGATCGGTGGCGGCGGCGGCCATTTTTGGCAGCGCT
>JAAYYY010000030.1 GCA_012515125.1 Chloroflexota bacterium | reverse complement strand
GCCGGTTCCCAGTTCTCCAGGAACACCAGCCCCATCCACGGCCACTCTTCCCGCGCCCGGTCCAGCGCTTCCGCCGTGTACTGTGCCTGCGTCGCCTCGTCCACCTCACCCCAGATGCTTGGCATCCCGGACCAACCGTCGGGCAGGGCGTTCCAGCCGAAGTTGCCGGCCCATACGGCTTTGTCGCCGTCGCCGTAAGCTTCCATCGTCTCCCGCACCAGAATGACGCGGCTGAAGTTGAGCACATCGGCGTCCACGGTGCGGTCGAGCGGGGAGCTGTCGAAGCCGTAAGGTTTGGCGGCGACGACGTCAAAGGCGTCGGCCGCGCCCCCTTCGTATAGCTCGCGCAAAAAGAGCGGCTCGGACAGGTTCTCCGGCCCGGTTTCCACCGTCGGGGCCAGCGGCGCGGCGACGATAATCGCCCCGGCATCGGCGGCGCGAATGGCGGCAGCGGCGGCGCTGAGCAGGGCGGCGTAAGCCCGGGGATTGACCGGCTGCAGCCCCCAGTGGCTGGTCAAGTTCGGCTCGTCCCAGATGAAGTAGGCGTCGATCTGCGCCCCGTAGCGGGCGGCGAAAGCGCCGGCCCAGGCGGCAAAATCCGCGAAATCTTCCGGCGGCGCGAAGTCGTCTGCCGGGTCGCCGTCCAGCAGGGGGACGAGCGTCATGCCCGCTTCCTGCGCCGCCGCCACGATTTGGTCGCTCAGCGCCCAATCGGCCTCTTCGGCGGAGCCGGGGTAGAAAAACGGCTGCTTTACAGCCTGGAAGCCTGCCTCTCGCACCTCACGCAGCGTGACAGCCGGCTCGGGATCGTTCTGCAGGTAAACGTTGACGCCGGGCCTGACACCGCCGTGCGCGACCGGCTCTGGCAAACCCTCCGGGATGCCGCGCGTGAGGAAATCGCGCTGGCGCTGCACGGCGCCCATACCCAGCAGCGCCAGCAGAGCCAGCGCCAGGAAGGCGAGGAAAAGCCAGGGTGCGCGCTGCCGTGAGGTCATCTCATCCGTGCCTGCCGGCGGGACGTGGCGCGGTTCAGCTTCTGTCGCCGGGGCCTGTGACGGCCCGCCACAATAGCGCCACCGCCAGCAGGCCGGCGGCAATCGCCCCGCCGACGATGCCCCGCTCGACGGTGCGCAGCGGCGTCTCCTCCGGCAGTCCCAACCGGTACTTGACCAGCGTCGCCAGCGCGGGCAGGCCGTCGAGCGGGCTCAGCTTCTTGCCCGCCGCCTCGTCTCGCGGGTCGTATCGGATCGGCGCCTCGTAGATCTTCACCCCCCGGCGCAGGAGCTTGGCGCTGATTTCGGCCTCGATCTCGAAGCGGTGGCTGCGCAGCTCCAGCGACTGCATCAGCTCCCGGTCAACCAGCTTATAGCACGTCTCCATGTCGTGCAGCCTGGCCCCAAAGAGCAGGTTGGTCAGCCAGGTGAGCAGGTTGTTGCCGAAGCGCATGAGGAAATCGCGGTCGGTCAGGTCGCGCACACCGTAGACCGCCTGCGCGCCATTCTGCTGGTAGACCTTTAATAGCTCGACATAATCTTCGGGGAAATACTCCAGGTCGGCGTCCTGGATGATGACCACGTCTCCCGTCGCGTGCTCCAATGCGGTGCGGATGCCGGCCCCTTTACCCCGATTCTCCCGATGGGTAAAGATGCGCACGACTCCCGGCAGCGAGTCGGCAACTGCGGCCTGTAGCTGGCCCACCGTCTCCTCGTCGGAGCCATCGTCCACGACGAGCACTTCCTTGTCGATGGGCAGGGCCACGACCCGCTGCAGCAGCGCCCGCAGCGTGGACGCCTCGTTGTAGACGGGAATAATCACCGATAATCTCATACCTTCTTCTCCGTGGCTATCGCGGCGCCGCTGCCCGTTATTCCTCTCCGGGCCCAGGCTGCCGTGGGACGGTGTCGCGGTTCTCGGGTGGGCGGAGGAGCGGTTCGGCGTCCGCCTCGGTAATGCCGGCCCCGTATGGCGCCCAACTGGGCCGGCTGATGACGGCGTCATCCTGTGTGGCCTGGTAGCCGGCACCGTCGTCCAGGCTGAAAAGATAGAGCGCGCTATCGAAAATGAAGGCGATGTCGCGGCCCGACGGCCCCCAGGCCATGAACTGGGCCTCGTAGGGGAACGCGCTGATCTCGCCTACCTCCGGGTAAACACGGCGCCGGTTGCTGCCGTCGGAATCCATCAGCCAGAGGCTGTAGCTGCTGCGCAGGCCGTCGAGCGGGTTGCTGGCCTGCAGGAAGGCGATCTGGCTGCCGCCCGCGCCGGCCTGCTCGCTGAGGTCGGCAGGCGACCAGTGCGGGTGGCTCCACATACCGGCCTGCGTGACGAAGGGCCGGGTAACGTCGCCCTCTATGCGGCTGACCGCGATGTCGAAGGCCATCGCCTCGGCGTCGTCGCCGCTGTGCATGCTGAAGGCGAGAAAACGACCGTCGGGCGACCAGGACAGCGTCGGGAGCCAGACCCAATCGGCGCGCGTATCATATTCGGTGAAGCTGTAGAGCTGGATGAAACGCTCTGATTCGCGCTGCGCCTGCAGATCGATCAGACCAACCTCGTCGGCATAGCCGTAGGCGATAGTGCGTCCGTCGGGCGACCAGGCATAGCTGCCGCCCCACCAGCCATAGGTCGCCGGATAGGTCTCGACGATTTCCCGCGGCCGAAAGGCCGCCTCTTCGTCCTCCTGTACGTCGCCCACCCACAGGTCGTTGTTCGCCTGCCAGCCGGGCGGCACGTCCACCGCTTCCGCCGTGCTGTAGGCTATCTGCAGCGGCTCGGTGCGCGCCGGGTTCCAGCCGGCCCAGAGCACGTTCTCCACGCCCAGGTCTCGCGGACTGGCGCCCGGCTCCGTGGCGATGACAAATAGCCGGTTCTGGAAGCGGCCGGTGTCGCTAATTACGCGGGTATAGAGCAGATGAGTACCCGTCGGCGACAGGGCAAAGACGCGCCCGTCCAGGCTGCCGCCCGTCGCCATCTGTTCCGGGTAGGCGGTCGAGCCGCGCAGGAGCACGCCATTGCCCCCGCTGAGATAGGCGATGAGTCCCTGGAAGGCGAGCGTACCCGGCGCGCTGCCCACGCCGACCATGACGATCTCGTCCTGCGGCGCTTCGAGCAACGTCACCTGAGTGCGCTGGCGGTCTACCTCCACGCCGTCGCGCCTGACGATACGCACCGTTACCTCCTGCCGGCCTGCCCGCCCGCCCTGGATGATGCGCGGCGGGTCGTCCGCATCCATCGCCGCGCTGCGCACGATCTTCCGGTCGAAAGGCAACGTCTCCTCGACGACTTCGATCAGCTCCTCCACGCGTACGACGCGCACCTCCATGCCATCCTGCAGCGGTGTGAAAGGCGGTGGGGTGATCTCGTCGGCCGTTGCGGTGGTGATGCCGGCCTCTTCGAGTAGCTCGCGCACGTTGCCGGCGGTCGTGGTCAGGTTGTGCGTCTCGCCATCGACGTGCAGCGTCACCTGCATAGGCGCCCGTTCGGCGGCAAGCGGAGGCGGGGACGCACAGGCAGCACCCAGAAGCAGGAGGATGGGCAACAAAAAGGCCGGCAGGAGGGCTGCACAAGGCGCCTGCCGCCCCCGGATAAGCAGCGTGCGGTTCCGCCTGCCCGCCATCAGCTCAAGACTGCTGCCAGAGCTCGCGCACTTCCGGCGACAGCGTCTCGGCGACCTCACGCTGCAAATCCTCGTCTACCATCTGCCTGACGCCGCTCAGAACGGCCTTGATGGGGAACGGCGCAAACTGGTAGTCGGTGTTGCCAGCACGCCGGGCTACTCTCTTGACGAACCGGTCCCGGCTCAAATTGGGATCGCGGAAGTGCAGCAGCCAGAAGACGTCGGTCAGCCACTGGCTCAATTCCTGCGGCAGCGCGCGTGCGAGCCGCCGTTTGGTCCGGCCGTCCAGGGCGACTCCCAATATCCTCAGCGTTGCCGCCGTCCAGCGCCGGGCATGCTCCTCCGTCCGCAGTTTTCCCTCTATCTGCACGCTCTCGTAGAAGTTGATCAGCTCGTTGTCCTCGGTCATGATTTCTCCAACTGCAGACTGGCTGTGCTATTGTCCCCCGCGAGGGCAGGGTCGTCAACCTTCGCCGCTGAGCGCTGCTTAAGCCCGCAGGAACGTGCGTTGACGCCTGCCGAGAAGCTGCTATACTTCTCACCCTGGTGCAGGAACAGCGGCCGATTATTTGGCCTGCCTGCTGTTGCCGCCAGCGCGAATGTCTGGTGTTTCCGGCCAGCCATTTTTATTTTATGGTTCGAGCGGCCGGCGCCCATCCGGGAAACAAATTCCTGCAGGGAAATTATCAAGCAGAGGAAGTTTAGAAGAATGGCTGAGCGAGTTACAGTCGATGCGCAAACGCGCACCATCATTGGCAAACAGACCCGGCAGCTCCGGCGCGAGGGCCAGATCCCCGCTGTCATTTACGGCCAGCGCGATCCCATCCACGTCCAGATCGAGAATCTGTCGTTGCGGCGCGCGCTGCGTACGGCCGGCATGAACGAGCTGATCGACATCAAGGTCGGCGGCCGGAAGATCACCGTCCTGGCCCGTGAGATCCAGCAGCACCCGACTCATGGCGACCTGCTGCATGTGGACTTCTACGAAGTGAACATGCGCGAGACCATCCAGGCGGACGTGCACCTGTTGATCGTCGGCGAGGTGGCCGAAGAGCTGCGCCCGCTTGGCGAGATCATCCAGGTCCTGCACGCCGTCACGGTGGAGTGCCTGCCCGGCGACCTCATTTCGGAGATCGAAGTCGATATCAGCGGTATCGAATCTCCTGACCAGGCCATTTACGTCAGCAATCTGACGCCTCCACAGGGCGTGACCATCCTCACCGACCCCGAGTCGGCCATCACCAGCTTCGAATACTTCCGCGAGGAAGAGGAAGAAGAGGAAGAGGAAGAGACGCTCTTCGCCGAGGAAGCCGAGGAAGTCGAGGTCATTGCCAAGGGCAAGGCTGCCGACGAGGAAGAAGAAGAGGACGAGGCGTAAGCCTTTTCCCAACGCGCTCCACACAAAGGCCGGATCAATGGGTTCCGGCCTTTTTTTCATCAGGTGAGGTATGACGCGGCGACAGCGCCTGCTGCTGGTTCTCGTTTTGCTTCTGGCGGCACTGTTTCGCTTAACCGGGCTGGACTGGGATGCTTACGAGCATTATCACCCCGACGAGCGCTACGTCTCCTGGGTAGCCACCACTATCGAGTGGCCCGATTCCTGGGACACGGCGTTCGACCCTCAGCGTTCCTCCTTTAACCCCTTCTACTGGCCTCCCGGCGCCAGCAGCGCGGGCATCGAGGTGCTTCAGGACCAGCCGCGCGACTTTGCCTACGGCCATCTCCCGCTGTACATGGGCGTCGCCGCCACCCGGCTCGTCGAACGGCTGCGTCCCCTGGCCGGCTTGCTGCCGGAAAGCTGGCTGCTGGCGAGCGATCTGCTCAACGGCGCAGGGCTGGTCGAGTTCGACCACCTGACCGCCGTCGCCCGCGCCCTGACTGCGCTGGTGGACGTGGCTACCGTCTTCCTGACGTTTACCCTGGGGCGGCGGCTCTATGGCGTCTGGCCCGGCCTGCTGGCAGCCGCGTTTCTCGCCCTGACCGTCCAGCACATCCAGCTCGCCCACTTCTTCCTCTCCGATCCCTACCTGACCTTTCTGACCACGGCTGCTATCCTGTTGATGGCCGTGACGGCTCAGCGGCCCGGCGACTTGCGCCCCTTTGTGCTCGCGTCCGCGGCTATTGGCCTGGCCGTCGGCGCCAAGTTCGCCGCCGTCATGCTCTTTCTGCCGCTGCTGCTCCTCATGCGCGATGCCGCCCTGAGCGAAAGACAGGCAGCGGGCCGGATGTTGCTGGCTGTGGCAATTGCCGCGCTGGCCTTCGCCCTGACAAATCCCTTCGCCCTGCTTGATTGGAGCTGCCCGTTTACCATTCCATCAACCACGATAGGGCCGGTGACCATTCCCGCGCTCAGCTCGGGTAGCTGTTATCTTAAGAACGTGCTGCAGCAGAGCGACATGGTCGGCGGCGGCATCAGCTATCCCTTCACGCGCCAGTATATCGGCACGAGGGCCTACATCTACCCGGTGCTGATGCAGCTTCGCTGGGGCATGGGCTGGCTGCTCGGGCTGGTCGCCTTTGCCGGCTTTGGCTGGCTCCTGCTGCGCGCGCTGGTGGGGGTGCTGGCCGGCCGGCGCCCCGGCCTGGACAGGCGGCTGCAGCCCCTGCTCGCCGGCAGCTGGCCGCCGCTCAGCGCGGGCGAAGGGGTCGTGGTCGCCTTTGCCCTGCCCTTTTTCCTTGTCACCGGCGGCTTCTTTGTCAAGTTCATGCGCTATATGCAACCCCTGCTGCCGCTGCTCGTGGTCGCCGGCGCCGGGCTGCTCTGGCAGATTGCCCGGCAGCGCCGCCGGATTGCCGTGCTGCTTGCCGGCCTCACGCTCGCCGCAACGGCGCTCTATGCCGTGGCCTTTGTCAGCCTGTATGCGGAGCCTCACCCCTGGGTGATGGTCTCGCGCTGGCTGCACGAGAACGCCCGCACCGCATCCGTCATCGCTACCGAGAAATGGGATGAGGCGCTGCCCAGCAGCGTGACCGTCGGCGGCGAGCTGCGCAGCCGTAACGTGTTCGAGGCGGTGGAACTGGACTGGCTCGGCGGCATCGGCCCCAATGACACGACCGAGAAGCTGGCCCACAACCTGGAACGATTGGCCGCGTCCGACTACCTGATCGTCGCCTCCAACCGCAGCTACGGTGTGGCCGGGCGGTTGCCGGCCTACTATCCCCTGACCGGCCGCTATTACGCCCATCTCTTCGCGGGCGATCTGGGCTTCGAGCCGGTCTTCGTCTCCGGGCGCGCGCCCCGTCTCGGCCCGCTCTGGCTCTGGCCCGACCGCTTCGAGCATGCTCGCCTGCAGCCGCCGCCGCTCGCCGCCGAATATCTGGCCTCGCGCCCGCTACTGCATCTGGGCTACGCCGACGAGAGCTTCACCGTCTACGACCAGCCGTTTGCCATCATCTTTCGCAATACGGGCCGGCTCTCCCCGGCGGAGATGATGGCGAGGATAGCGGCGCCATGAAATCAGGAAAATCACAGTTCAAGAAGAGAGGATCACTATCAGCGACCGCACTTATCTCTACCTGACCGTCTTTATCGGCGGCATGACCACGCTGGCGGTGGAGTTCGTCACCAGCCGCATGTTGCAGGCGGTCTACGGCACCTCCAACATCGTCTGGGCCAACGTCATCGGCCTCGTCTTGCTTTTCCTGACCGCCGGCTACTTCCTGGGCGGGCGTCTGGCCGACCGCAACCCCAGCCCTCGCACCTTTTATGCGCTGGTCACGGCCGCCGCCTTCAGCAGCATCTTTTTCCTGCTGCTGACCAGCCTGCTCCTGCGGCAGGCGGCTTCGGCGCTGGCTGCGGTCAACGTCGGCGCCATCGCCAGCAGCCTCGCCGGGGTCGTCTTCGCCCTGGCGGTCCCGGTTACGCTGCTTGGCTGCCTGAGCCCGTTCGCCATCCGCCTTGCCGTGCGCGACGTGGGCGAGGCCGGCCGGATCAGCGGGCGCATCTACGCCGTGAGCACCTGGGGCAGCCTGCTGGGCACGTACCTGCCCGTGTTGCTGGTTATTCCGCTCGCCGGCTCGCGGGCGGCAGCGGTCATTTTCGGCGCCGTGCTGCTGCTGGCGGGGCTGGGCGGGCTGTGGCGGAGCGGGCGGCGGGCGGGGCTGACGGGCGCGGCGCTCTCGCTGCTGCTGGTTCCGGCCATCCTCGCCTGGGGCCGCGGGCCGGTAAAAAGCTATCCGGGCCAGATCTTCGAGACCGAGTCGGCCTACAACTACATCCAGGTCGTGCGCCAGCAGGATTGCAACTTCCTGCTGCTCAACGAAGGGCAGGCCTACCACTCCTACTACTGCGACGGCGGGCGCGTGCCCCGTATCTCCGTCTGGAGCGTTATGCTCGCCGCGCCGTACTTCAACGATCTGGGGGCGTCGGCGGCCGAAGACTCACCGGTGCGGCGTATGGCCGTCGTCGGGCTGGCAGCAGGCACTATCCCCAAGCAGGCGACGCAGATTTTTGGCCCCATCGCCGTCGACGGCATCGAGCTGGATCCGGAAATCGTGCAGGCCGGGCGCGACTATTTCGCCCTGGACGAGCCGAACATCAACGTCATCATCGGCGATGGGCGCTACGAGCTGAACCGCCTGCCCGGCGACTACGACCTGATCACCATCGACGCATACAAGGTCCCCTATATCCCCTGGCACCTGACGACCCGGCAGTTCTTTGAGGAAGTAGACGCGCAGCTCGCCGCTGACGGCGTGGTGGCGGTCAACGTGGGCCGGGCGCCGGAGGATCGCCGGCTGGTGGAGGCGATGACGGCGACGATGGCGACCGTCTTCCCGTCCATTCACGCCGTCGACGTGCCGGGAGCCTTGAACACCATCCTCATTGCCACGCGCCAGCCGACGAGCGACGCCAATCTGCAGCGCAACGCCGAACGGCTGTCGGCGGCGACGAGCGGCCCGGCGGTCGCGGCGGATGGCCTGCTGCTTGCTGTCTTCGACGTGGCGGCGGCCAACCTCGTGCCCGCCACCGCCTCGGAGCTGGTCTTCACCGACGAGCGCGCGCCGCTGGAGACGCTTGTCGATTCGCTGGTGCTGCGATACCTTCTGCAGGAGGGACCGGAGGGTCTGCCGGGGCTGAGCGGTTGACCTGACAGGCCGGCCCTGAATGCGGCGCTATCTGGAGCGTATGTGAACGAACGAATTGCCAACCTGATCAAGTGGCTCGTCGTCCTGGCGATGCCTTTTTTCCTCGGCCTCGGCGTCGTGCTGCTGGTCATTGCCAACGGCGGGCGTTACGTGCGCTACGAATACGGCAAGGCCAATTTCACGCCGGACCTCAACCGCTACAGCGAGGAGGAGCGCGCGCTGCTTGGGCTGCAGCCCTTCACCCGCGCGGAGCGGGAGGCGCTGGCCCTCGTCGCCGTGGACTATCTACAGCGACCCGAGCCGGCGGAGGAGGTCATCTACCTGCTGGAAGAGCAGCGGCTCCCCGGCAGCGACCGCCCTCTCTATAACGAGGCGGAAATCAGCCATATGATCGACGTGAAGAACGTCGTCGATGGCCTGCGGCGTGTCTGGTGGGCGAGCGCGATCGTCGTCGTCGTGGGGCTGCTCCTGCTTCTCTGGCGGCGGCAGAGCCGGCGGCTGGCGGCGCGCGCCCTCTTTCAAGGCGGCATCGCCACGACAGGGCTTCTGCTGTTCATCGCCCTGTTCATCCTGCTCGTTTGGGACGTCTTTTTTGTGCAATTCCACGAGCTGCTCTTCCCGCCGGGGACGTGGACGTTCAACTACAGCGACAGCCTGATCCGCCTCTTCCCGGAGATGTTCTGGTTCGACATCGGCGTGCTGATGAGCGGCGGCGCGCTGGCTGCCGGCCTGCTGGCGATGGTCGCCGGCTGGCTATGGCAGCGCGCCCTGCGCCGCTCACCGGCTCTCCAGCGTGACCAGCTCGCCGCGTAGCCCCTCGTCCGTGGCGATGAGCCGTCCGACCGAGATGGGCAGCGAGAAGCGGCGCGGTCCGGCGCTCCCCGGGTTTATGTACAGCACCGAATTGCGCTTCTCCAGCGCCGGCCGGTGGCTGTGCCCGGAGATAACGGCGTCGAAGCCGGCCGCTGCGGGATCGATGGCCAGCGACTCGAGATCGTGCAGGACGTACAGCGTGTACGGCCCCGCTTCCACGACCTCCGTCATATGCAGCTTTTGGGCCCACGGGCCGTGGTCGACGTTGCCCCGCACGGCAACGACAGGGGCTATCTGCGCCAGCTCCTCGAGGATCTCAGGGCGCCCCACGTCGCCGGCGTGGACGATGAGGTCGCTGCCGCGCAGGGCGGCGACAGCCTCGGGCCGCAACAGGCCGTGTGTATCGGCGATGACGCCCACAATCATGCCCGGATTGACAACCATTCGTCGCCTCCCGTACACTGGTGATCGAAACGAACTCATTGTAGCGGCGAGCATGTTAGAAGGCTGTAAATGTTACACCAGCGCTATTTTCCCAGAGGTAGACGGCTCCTATAATCGGGTAGAATAGTTGCTTATTACTGGCGTGGCGGGATGGCCCTCGCGCCCGCGAGCTGAGACAGGATCCTCCCATGAACATTCTCTGGATGGTCGGCGGTTTTGCCCTGATCCTCACCCCCATCATCTTTATACATGAGCTGGGCCACTTTATCGTCGCCCGGCTTTTTAAGATCCGGGTCGAGGAGTTTGGCATTGGCTTCCCGCCGCGGGCCGTCGTGCTGTTCGAGCGCAACGGCACCATCTACTCGCTGAACTGGATCCCGCTCGGCGGTTTCGTCCGCCCGGCCGGCGAGGACGACCCGACCGTGCCCGGCGGGCTGGCGTCGGCCTCCAAGGTGGCGCGCTTCTTTACCCTCAGTGCCGGCTCCATCTTCAACTTCGTCTTTGCCGCGCTGGTCTTCTGGGCGGCGTTCATGATTGGCCCGCCGGCAATTTCGGTCGGCGGTGTCGAACCCAGTTCGCCGGCAATGGCTGCCGGCTTCGAACCCGGCGACATCATCCTGGAAATCAACGGCCAGCCCGTGCGGGACACGCTGACGCTCGTCAACGAGATCTCGGCCCACGCAGGCGAGCCAGTCAGCATCCGCGTGGAGCGCGACGGAGAGGAACAGCTTCTCTCGGTAGTGCCTCGCAGGGAGGGTGAGTTCGACCCGGAGCGGGAAGGGGCAATCGGCATCGAGCTTTTGCAGAGGGCCGACAGACGCTATCACCTGAGCCCGATCCAGGCGTTTGGCGAGGCGACCAGCTCTGTCGCCAACATCGTCACGCTGACCCTGCGCGTGCCGCTCATGCTCGTGCGCGGCGAGATCAGCGGCGAAGAAGCCCGGCCGGTCGGCGTCGTGGGTATCAGCCAGATTGCCGGGGCCACCGCGGAATACACAGCCAGCACGGGCGACTGGTTCCAGCTCCTCAACATCGTGGCCTTTATCAGCACGGCGCTCGGCTTTACGAACCTGCTGCCCATTCCCGCGCTCGACGGCGGGCGCATCCTCTTCGTTCTGGTGGAAGCTGTGCGCGGGCGGCGCATCGAGCCGGAGCGGGAGGGGCTGGTTCATCTGGTCGGCATGCTCTTCCTGCTCGGCCTGATGTTCCTGCTAATCATCCAGGATATTCGCAACCCCATCTTACCATGAGGTCTACGATGACTAACGAACTGCCGTTTGCTGAAGTGCTGCGACGGCTCGCGGAGGCGGAGCCGGTACAGCTCCCGCTCATCTACCGGCTCTCCGATATGTCTCAGGACGAGTTCGAGGCCTTTGTCGCCAGCTGGCCCACCTGGGCAGAGCAGCGTCGCCGCGTGGTCGCCCGCCACATGGCCGACATCTGCGAAGAAAATTACGTGGTCGATTTTGCGCCGGCCTTTCGCTTCTTGCTGGGCGACGCCGCGCCGGCTGTGCGGCTGGCGGCGCTCGACGGGCTGTGGGATTCCAGCAACCTCGCCGTCATCGATCCAATTATTGACCTGATGCAGCATGACCCCGACGTCCAGGTGCGGGCCGCCTCGGCGGCGACG
>JAAYYY010000290.1 GCA_012515125.1 Chloroflexota bacterium | reverse complement strand
TCCCGGCGCTGCTCCGCCGGGCCATCGCCGAAGGGGACGCCGACAGCCTGGGGGCGGCGCTGTCCGAGCAGCGGCGCATCGCCCGGACGGGCCACCGGCGCAAGGCGTCGGGCGGCTACACCATCGTGACCATTCCCGAGAACGCCGCGGAGATGATCGCCAACGACGCCTTCAACCATTACTACATCCGCGCCGTCGCCCGCCGCGCGCTGGA
Source organism: Chloroflexota bacterium (assembly GCA_012515125.1). Classification (GTDB taxonomy): domain Bacteria; phylum Chloroflexota; class Anaerolineae; order Promineifilales; family Promineifilaceae; genus JAAYYY01. The sequence goes on along the minus strand of JAAYYY010000290.1, from coordinate 7,780 downwards.
AGAGGGCCACAACGAGGTCATCGTCTACCGCGCCCGGCCTGTGCAGACGCCGCGCCCCGAATCGGAAGAGGTGCTGGAGACGCCGGTAGACGCCGCTGCTCTGCTGGAAGACCTGCGCCAGCATACGGGCGACGAGCCGCCGGCGATGGGTATCCCGTCCGGGCCAAACTCGGGGATCAGCGTGCATTTGCCATAAGGCGTCCCGCCTTCGCAACCATGAGCTCTATAGGCAGCGCCCGCTCCCGCTCTATAGGCAAAGATTATGGTTAGTCGGGAGTGTAATCAACTTTACACCTTAAAGATTTGCCTTTTCTATGGTGTATAGGCTACTGCTCGCATATAATGGCGGTAACATTTGGGAGGACCTAAATAACCCAGAACGTAATGGCCGTATCAACTGGCGGCCTGGACGCAGTGGCGACACTGGCGGTCAAAGGGCGCTGCCGGTTATCGGTCACGAGGATTGCCTAACAGGCGTCCTCCCAAAGTTGCCAAAAAAGAGGCCACCGCAACGGTGGCCTTTCCTTGTGTACAGCTCCCCAAGCCGTCCCCGTCAATCGAGATCCGTTTCCCACCAGGCGCAATAGTCGTCTACCATCTGGTAGTTGGCCGATAGCTCGTCTACAAGCTCCAGGTCGTAGAGGGGGATGTCGTACTGCAGGTTGCGGAAGCGCACGCCGACGATGACGCCGTGTTTGTCGTCCACCAGGGAGATGCGGCGCACGTCCACGACGTCGCCTTCCTGCAGCGGGCCGTGCCCGCGAAAGTTGGCTACCTCCGCCGCAAAGGGGAACTCCAGGTTCTGGGCCAGAAAGCCCGACCAGGCGGAGAGGGCGTCGCGGCGCGTGGCGGCGCCTTCGACCACGTCGCGGATGCGCTCACCCTGCTTGCCCAGGTAGTCCCAGTCGAACGGCTCGTCCAGGGCAGAGGCGACGTCGAACGCGTCCGTGGGGTCGTCGCGCGGCGTGGCCCGCTCCAGCGCCAGGGGGACCAGGGCGGTGCGGGTGAAGTCGATGCCTGCTTCTTCGGCCTCCTCGCAGTGCTTCGGGGGCATTTCCCGCAGGGTCACGCTGTCCCAGGCGACGACGGCCAGCTCGCCGTAGGTCTCGTCCAGGAGCATCTCGACGATCCAGCCCTGCCAGCCGCCGATGTCGTCGCCCAGCACCGGGTGCTCGACGCCTTCCCGGACGACGACGGAGTCGCCTTCAGAGAAACGGGGGAAAGTCTCGGTCATGGGCCGTTCTCCTCTACTGCCCGGCCAGGGAAGCGGCGACGCGGGCCAGCCGCTCGCGCGCCTCGCCGGCGACGGGCTGCAGCGCCGGGTTACCGGCGACGCTGAGCATCTGCGCCGGGTCTACGATACTCACGGTGCTTCCGCCGTTGTCCTCGTAGACGATCACGTTGCAGGGCAGCAGCAGGCCGAGCTGCGGCTCGACGGTCAGCGCCCGGTGGGCCAGGTGGGGGTTGCAGGCGCCGAGGATTACGTATTTGCGGAAGTCGACGTCGAGCTTTTTCTTCATCGTCGCCCGCACGTCAATCTCGGTGAGCACGCCAAAACCTTCGGCCTGCAGCGCCGCCGTCGTGCGGGCAATCGCTTCTTCATAGGGTTCGTCGAGGTGGACGACCAGGCCGTAATGTTCCTTTTCTTCTGCCACGTTATCCTCCATGTGTGGATTGAAGCTGGTAAGGAAGGGTCATCTTGGATAAGGGCCGGTTGCCGGGCCGCTACGGCTCCTGCTATAGTACGCCTACCTTTGTAATCCAGGCGGGCTTTCTGCGCAATATGGCTTCGCGACGCTACCAACTTCCGCTAACCGGCCGGGACGTGCCCGACGCGCCAAGCTGGCTGCAGGCGACGGCTTACCTGCTGGAAGCCGGCGCGGGCAGCGTGCAGACCGAAGCGACTTACCGCAGCGCGCTGCGCCTCTTCGCCGATTGGCTGCAGCACACGGGCCAGGACGGTTATACGCCGGACGAGGAGTGGCCACTGGACCCGGCCCGGCTGACGACGGCGACGCTGCTGAACTTCCGGGGCTGGCTGCTGAACAACCGCAGCCGCGCCACGGCGACTACCTACATGGCGGCGCTCACGGGCTACCTCAACTACCTCGACGGGCAGGGGTTGCTGCCGCCCGGCCTGCAGCTCGGCAAGCTGCAGCGCCAGCTCTCGCGCCGGCCGATCGAGCGCAACCTGGCGGAGACGGTGCTCGACCTCGACGACGCGCGGCAGGCCATCCCGCAGATCATCGCCTATTATGACCGCCAGCCGCTGCCGCCGGGCGACGATCCCTATAACCGGCGGCTTTCGCTGCTGCGCAACCGGGCGCTGGTGCACACGCTCTACTCGACGGCGGCGCGCCTCTCGGAGGTGGTGGCGCTCAACCGCAGCAACGTGGACCAGGGGCGGGCGCGCCACGCTTCGATCCGCGGCAAGGGCAACAAGCCGCGCATTATCCACCTGCGCGCCTACGCGCGCGAGGCCATTCGCGCCTACCTCGCCGCCCGCACCGACAGCAACCCGGCGCTCTTTGTGGCCCACAGCCGCAACGCCGATTGCGCGCGCCTCTCGGCGACGTCGGCGCACAACGTGGTCAAGGCCGCCGTGAAGGCGCTGGGGCTGCACGAGACGATCAGCGCGCACGATTTCCGCCATTACCGGGCGACGCAGCTTTTGCGGGAGGGGATGCCCATCGAGGTGGTGCAGGAGTTTCTGGGGCACGCCGACATTTCCACGACGCGCGGCGTCTACGCGCCAGTGCTGGGGGTGCACGTCGTGGACGAGTGGCTGGACAATATGGACGTGCCACCGGCCGAGGCAGCGAAGCAGGCTAGCGAGCAGAGCCGCGCTGCTTAATCGGCTATCCGCTGGGCGAGCACGTCTACCTTGTGTTCCAGCTCGGCCAGCTCCATGCTGAGCTGCTGCAGTGTCTCCATCGTCACGTCTTGCAGCAGGTTGTGCTGCAGGTCGATTTCGCTGGGCGGCTCGGGCAGGTTTTCCTCCTCGCGGGAGAGCACGCGCCCGGGCACGCCGACGACGACCGAGTGTGGGGGCACGTCCTTAACTACCACCGAGTTGGCGCCGATGCGCGAGTGGGCGCCGATGCGGATTGCCCCCAACACCTGGGCCCCAGCGCCGATCACGACGTGGTCTTCTACGGTGGGGTGGCGCTTCTTGCGCTCCCAGCTCACGCCGCCGAGGGTGACGTTGTGGTAGAGCGTGACCTCTTCGCCAATCTCTGCCGTCTCGCCGATGACGGTGCCCATGCCGTGGTCGACGAAGAAGCCGGGACCAATCTGCGCGCCGGGGTGAATCTCGATGCCGGTCAGGAAGCGGTTGAGCTGGCTGAGCGCGCGGCCGAGGAAAAAGAGACGCCGCTTCCAGAGGGCGTGCGCCAGGCGGTGCATCCACAGCGCGTGCACGCCGGGGTAGAGGAGCACGACCTCCAACCGGTTGCGGGCGGCCGGATCGCGCGCCAGCGCAGCCCGTACGTCGCGGCGCAGCGTCTCCCACATCGGCGCTTACTCCTGCAGGCGGGCGAATAGCTCCGTGGATAGGTAGCGCTCGCCGCTGCTGGGCACGATGACGACGATGAGCTTACCCTCGTTCTCCGGCCGCCGGGCCACACGGCCGGCTGCGTGGATGGCGGCGCCAGAGCTGATGCCGACAAGCAGCCCCTCTTCCAGCGCCACCCGCCGGGCCATCTCCATGGCCTCCTCGTTGGTTACCTGGATCACCTCGTCGACGACGGCTGTATTGAGCACGTCGGGGACAAAGCCGGCGCCGATGCCCTGTATCTTGTGCGGGCCGGCGCTGCCGCCGCTGAGCACCGGGCTGCCGGCCGGCTCGACGGCGACAATCTTCACCTCGGGCTTGCGCTCTTTCAGGACCTCGCCCACGCCCGTCGCCGTGCCGCCGGTGCCAATGCCGGAGACGACGATATCCACCTCGCCGTCGGTGTCGCGCCAGATCTCCTCGGCCGTGGTCTGCCGGTGGATTTCCGGGTTCGCCGGGTTCTGGAACTGCTGGGGGATGAAGTAGCGCTCGTCCTGCGCGGCGATCTCCTCGGCGCGGGCGATGGCTCCCTTCATTCCTTCCGTGCCGGGCGTGAGGATCAGCTCGGCGCCGAGGGCGCGCATGAGGGCCCGCCGCTCCTTGCTCATGGTGTCGGGCATGACCAGCACGCAGCGGTAGCCGCGCACGGCGCAGGCAAAGGCGAGGCCGATGCCGGTGTTGCCGCTCGTCGGCTCCAGGATAATCGAATCCGGGCCGATGCGGCCGTCCGCTTCCGCCGCGGCGATCATGCTGGCGGCGATGCGGTCTTTCACACTGCTCGCCGGGTTGTAAAACTCCAGCTTGGCGACGACGGTTGCCGGCGCATCCCCGGTGACGCGGTTCAGCCGCACCAGCGGCGTGTTGCCGATCAGGTCAATGGCGTCTTTGGCGATTCGGGTCATGTTGGTTTTGTCCTTGAATGTGGTCTTCCGGTAGGGGCGGGTTTGAAACCCGCCCCTACAACAATCCGGCGTAGCTGCCGCCGTCCACCTGGAGCATCACGCCGTTTACGTAGCTGGCGGCGGGGGAGACGAGGAAGGCGGCGACGCGGCCGATCTCGGCCGGCTCGCCCATGCGCCGCAGCGGGTTGCGGCCGATGGTTTTGTCGATTTCGGCCTCCACGCTGCTGTTGTTCGTCTGCGCGCGGTAGGCCATGATCTCGTCCACGCGCTCGGTGCGCGTCCAGCCGGGCAGGATGGAGTTGGCGCGGATGCCGTCGGCGCCCAGCTCCTGCGAGAGGGTCTTGGTCAGGCCGGCGACGGCGGGGCGGATGGCGTTGGAGAGCAGCAGGCCCGGCAGCGGCTCCTTCACCGAGATGCTGGTGATGGTCAGGATGCTGGCGGCGTCGCTCTGGCGCAGGTAGGGCAGCGCCTCGCGGATCAGGCGCACGGCGCTCATCAGGGTCAGCTCGAAGGCGCGCTCCCAGCTCTCCGGCGGCGTGGCGTCAAAGGCGCCGCTCGGCGGCCCGCCCGCATTGGTGATGAGGATATCCAGCCCGCCGAAGCGCTCGACGGCGGCGCCGACCAGCCGCGCGGCGGCGCCCGCTTCGGTCACGTCGGCGACGACGCCGGCAGCCTCGCCGCCGGCCTGCCGCAGCTTCTCCACGGCGGCGTCTACGGCGGCCTGCTGCCGCCCGTTGACGACGACGCGCGCTCCTTCCGCCGCCAGCGCCTCGGCTGCGGCAAAACCCAGCCCCTTGCTCGACGCAGCCAACAGCGCCACCTTACCGGCCAATCCCAGATCCATGCGTCTCTCCTTGGTCTTGCGGTTTCTACCGGATCATTGTCCGGTCCGCGCTATAGTGGCGCAACTGGGGGAAAATGGCAAAGGGGGAGGGGAGCGGCGCTCTATTGTGAATTCCCAGCCGGCCGGGTACTGGAGCGATACGCCGCCTGGATGCGCGTAACTAATCCGCTCGACAGGGGCGGTAGGCGACGTCGGGGAGACTGCATCAGGGGCGGGTTTGAAACCCGCCCCTACAGGACGATTATGATTCGGCGAGCGGCAGCGGCTCTGGCCCTGGCTCTGCGCTCCGGTTGCGGCGGCGCAGGTAGACCAGCGCCAGGATAAGCTGCAGCGTGACGATGAGCGCCGAGATGACGCAGTAGCGGCAGATGGCGTGGATGACGAATAGCTCCAGCGCGGTCAGGTAGGCGGTGAAGAGGAAGGCGATACCGGTGAGGCCGACCATCAGCTCCGGCAGGTACTCCTCCAGCGTGGCGCTCCAATCGCGCAGCCAGGCCAGCAGGAAGATGGTCACATAGCCGGCAAAGCCGAGCGCCGCCACCGGGATGGGGCCGACCGACGCGTAGGGCGCGCCCGGCCCGCTGACCTGCCCGCAGTCGTCCCAGCCACTGGGCACGCAGGCGCCGACGAGCATCTCCTCATGGTAGAGCCAGAGGAAGAAGCTCAACAGCAGCCCCGGCACCGCCAGAAGCTGGATGACGCCGACCGGCCAATCCTCCCGCCGCATCCGTTACGATTCCTGCGTCGCGGCGATTGCGTTCTGGAAGTCGGCCAGCGGCCGGTTGCCGGAAAGGGTCAAGCCGTTGACGAAGAAGGTCGGCGTGCCGGTGACCCCTGCCTGGCTGGCGACCGTGACGTTGTTCTGCACCGTCTGGGTGTAGCGGCCGTCGTCGAGGCAGCTCGCCAGCTCTTCGGCGTCCAGCCCGACCTCTTCGGCGGCCTGCAGGAAGCCGGCCCGTGTCAGCGCTACGTCGCTGCCCTGCTGCTCAAAGAGGGCGTGGTGGAACTCCCAATAGCCGTCCTGCTCGACGGCGCACATCGCCGCTTCCGCCGCGGGCTGCGTCGTCGGGCTCAGCGCGTAGGGCAGGGAGATCCAGCGCACCTCGCCCGTCTCCACGTACATCTCGTCCAGCGTGGCCGCCGTGTTCAGGTTGAAGTTGCGGCAATGGATGCAGCCGTAATCGGCGACCTCGACAATCGTCACGGGGGCGTTTGCCTCGCCGCGAACGACGCAGCGATCTGGATTACGATCGCAGTAATCCTGGACGATGGTCTCGACGACATCCTCGTCTTCGGCGGCGCCGGGGTTCTGCAGGCTGAACAGGAGCAGCGCAAACAGCCCAATAACGCCCACGGCGATGAGGCCGCCGAGGAGGACCCAGTTTGTCTTGCGTTCCTGCCGGCGAGCCCGGGGTGGTGGTGTGCGGCGGGGTGCGACCTTAGCCATACAACTTCTTCTCCTTGTTCTGGTAAGTCTGGTAAGTGATGTCAAAACTGGCGACCAGAAGAGAACACCGCCGGGCGCCAGCAGCGTCTATTGTAGCGTCAGACGTTGCTCGTGGGCAATTTCTCAGGAGTTCGTTACCATTCGCGGCCGGCCGGCCACGGCTCGATCCGGTTGCGCAGCTCGCCAATGCCCTCGATGGCGCAGACTACTTCGTCGCCGGGCTGCAGATACTCCGGCGGCGTGCGCGCAAAGCCGACGCCTTCGGGCGTGCCGGTGGTGATGATGTCGCCGGGCTCCAGCGTCATCCCGCGGGAGAGAATGCTGATGGTGCGCGCCACGCTGAATATCTGGTCGGCGGTGCTGCCCTGCTGCTTGAGCACGCCGTTCACGTAGCTGGTCAGCCGCAGCGCCTGGGGGTCGGGGATTTCGTCGGCGGTGACAATCCAGGGCCCCATCGGACAGGAGCCGTCGAGCGACTTGCCTAGGAAGAACTGCCGGTGACGCTGCTGCAGATCGCGCGCCGTGATGTCGTTGAGCACGGTGTAGCCGAAGACGTAGTCGAGCGCCTCGGCCTCCGGAATGGCCCGCCCGCGCCGGCCGATAATCACCGCCAGCTCCACTTCCCAGTCGATGGCTGTGGAAACGGCGGCGTCGTAGGGAAAGGGCGCGTTTGGCCCGTTGAGCGTCGTGGGCGCCTTGGTGAAGACGACGGGGTGCTGGGGCAGCTCCGGTTCGCCGCCGGTCGCCCGCGCGCTTTCCGCGGCGTGCCCGGTGTAGTTGAGCCCCAGGCAGATGATGTTCTTCGGCGGGTGGAGGATGGGCGCCAGCAGCTCCACCCCGGCGAGGGGCAGGCCGGGGCCGAGCTGCTGCAGGGCGAGGGCTTCGCGCACGGCGCGCAGAGCCGGTTTGCCGGAAGCGATCAGGGTGACCAGGTCGCTGGGCAGGCGACCGGCCTGCGCCAGGGGGTAGACACGCTCGTCGGCGACGACGCCGGCTGCGGGCGTGCCATTATGACGGAAGGTGACGAACCTCAT
>JAAYYY010000289.1 GCA_012515125.1 Chloroflexota bacterium | reverse complement strand
GGCTCCACGCCATCGCCGGTGATGTGGCTATTGGGATAGCAGCTCTTGAAAATGACGATGCGGTTAAAGGTACCCGTCTCGGGGGCAAGGCCGATACGATTCAGGGTCCGGTCCACACGGCTGTCGTAGGTGTGGTAGGTCTTCACGCTATCCAGGTAGTCGTTGAACCATAGAACCCAGTGGTGCATGTCCGTCAGGTCGCCCGGCACGTCGCCCAGTGAATCGGGCCGGCCGCTGTCCGCCGGGAGCACTGTGCCGTAATAGATATCGTTGCGCTCGTCCACGTACGGCTTGGCCAGCAGAGCCGCGTCGAGGCCTGCCGCGAGCCAGTTGGCGCCGACGGAATGGTGGATGAAGACGAGATCGTCGCGAGAGATCTCCGTCCTGCCGCCTTCATCGGGCTGGAGCAGTACAAACAGCAGCGTCCCGGCCAGTACGACGACGATCAGGAGAACTGTGCGGAGAAGTTTGCCGCCATTGTCCATGACATACCTCTGATCTTGATCTGTTGTGAGAGAGGTCTGGTAGCCGGCCGCTCAGTGGCAGAAGAACCACGGTGGCCGGAGACGGACCAGGCTATACAATGAGCTGGCGAAACCGGTGGCGTCGCCGAGCAGATTCTGCGTGCAGAAGGGTACGTACTGCCGGATAGGACGCGGAAGAGGCGGATCTGCATCTACAAATGCTGCCCATGTACTGTCCAGGAACGCACCAGCGCCGGCAAAGCGTACTGTAGCCGCATCGCTGCCGGCCTCGTTGGGATGCGAGTCCCCACTTGCTCCACCATATTCTTCCCGAAGTCGATTCGGGTGGAACGAGTGGTTATCTGCATAGGCAAGCACGTCAAAGAGATCGAAGACGGCGACGTTGTCCAGGCCCGGATGAGCCGCATTATAGGCCGGTAGCCACTCGTTTTTCAGCCAGTTGTTGAAGAGCCGGGCGCGGTGCGCGTTCTCGTTGGTCGTCGCGTCGGCCGGGGCGTAGTGGAGCGGAGGCGCCGTAACCGGGATAAAGAGCACGTCTGGATTAGCCGCGAATATGTCCTCCAGAGCGTAATACGTTCGGCCATTATGCGTGTATTCGCCACCCGTGGGGTGACGATAGACGGCTTTATAGTTTGCCAACGTTTGTTCAGCGCTGAAAGGATCGCCGCTCCCGCTTTCGTCGCTCCAGACATTACTGATTGGGTAGCAGCTCTTGAACATGACAATCTGGTTATGGCCTGTAGCACTGCCCTGCGCCTTAATACTGCCGAGGTAGTCGTTGAACCAGAGAATCCAGTGGTTCATGTTCGTCTGGTCTCCGGGCACAGCGCCAAGCGAGGCCGGTCGCCCCGGATCCGGTGCTATTGTCGTTCCGTAGCTAATGTCATTGCGTTCGTCGATGTACGGCTTCACCAGCAATGCCGTTTCCAGACCGGCATAAAGCCAGTTAGAGCCAACCGAATGGTGGATGAACACAAGGTCGTCCCCTGCCGGCGCAGAGGTCACCGATGGCGAGCCAGTTGGCATATGCGCGGCTCCAGCCCTATTCAAGGAGAACAGGCTCAGGAGGAGAACAAAAGCCGCCACTGTTGCTTTCTTGGACCACATGATAAAATCCCTCGGCCAGAAGAACTTGAGAAAACGTACCAGATTAGCGCCTCGACCTCTGGTTTCGTGCCAGCCAAAGGTGAATTGCCAATTTTGTCATATCCATTGCCACGAAGCAGTAGCCCGTGCAGCAGGGGAAGCAGCGTGCACAAACGCCGGCTCTATACCTTCTTTCTCGGACTGCTCACGCTGTCGATAGGTCTTCTTTCTGTCCACCCTTCTGGAAACGAGCCTCCTGCTGCGCGCGCCGATGCAACCCTACGCCGGCGGGTAAATGTCCCTTACAATCCGTTGGGGGTGAGCAGCCCAAGCTCGACCAATGCCATATTCTGGTTTGGCCAGGTCACGCCAACAGCCAATTACGCCGATGTGCGCATGATCTACAGCGAGCAGGAATTGCACGTCACCCTGCACATCTTCGACCGGCAAATCTGGTACGATACGTCACCCGCAGACGGCGACCTTCTGAGCTGGGATGCGACGGCCTTATATCTCGATCTCGCCGGGCCGGTGGCCGTGGGTCTCAGCTCCACCAGCTACCGCTTCGTGGCTCAGCTCAACCACTGGGAGCCGCGTTCTGAGTACCAGGCTGTCTATCAGGGTTCGGCGTCTGGTTGGGTCCAGGCAGATCTTGACTTCTCCACCGTAACGGGCTGGCGGGGCGTCGCGCCAAACAGCCCCGAAGACGCCAGAGGATGGGTCGTCACATACAGCATCCCTTTCGCCAGCCTGGGCCTGAGCAGGGCGCCAAGAGAGGGCACCGAATGGAAATTAGCGCTGGCGATCCATGATCGCGACGATGCCGCCGGCACACCTATCACCCCCCAGACCTGGCCCGAGACCACCGATTTCGCGCAACTCTCGTCGTGGGGAGGGCTACACTTCGGCATACCGCGTTACATACCACCACGGACTATCTCTATAGATGAGGTCATTGTCCGTCACGGTCTGAACGGTGCTGTTGTGGAAGATGCTCCCGTAGGTGGGCACACGCTCTGCGGCCATCCGTTTTCGCCCAGCTATTTTCCCGGTTGGGGCAGCGCCGTTCACCAGAAAGTCTACACGCCGGTCGATCAGTTTAATATCCAGAACCAGTGGGATGTGGCCGACTGGCCCTGTTACTCCAAGTTCTACGTGACTTTTCCACTACACAGCATCCCGCCCCACCGCGCCATCGTGTCCGCCACCCTCACGCTTCACCAATTTGGGAACACGTTTCCTACGGAGGCAACCCCATCAGAGATTCAGATCCTGAGTATTGGCGAGGCCTGGCAGGAAGGGACGATTACGTGGAACAACGCACCGCTGGCTACAGAAAATGGCCTGCGCACAACTGTTTATCCGCTCGCGTCCATGGCCGGCTGGCCCGGAATCCCTTATTCGTGGGATGTCAGCCGTGAGGTCGCCCAGGCTTACGCATCAGGGCAGCCCCTGCGTCTGGCCCTCTACTCTGCCGACGGGACTTATCATGCGGGAAAGTACTTCAGTTCGTCCGAGGCTGGCGAATGGAATGAGGTAGCACGACCGACACTCACCATTCGCTATGGGATCGAGGTTGCTCCCGCGACGTACGAGCACAATATACACCTCCCTTACGTGGAGGCAGGCCCCTAGCCTGTCGTATCAGGGAGTCAACCCCGGTACGAGCTGTTCGCTACTCTCTGTCACCCTGGCTGAGCTAGGCCAGCTTTGACTCCACATAGCACGCCAGCCGGTTCACACTATCGAAATACTCTGGTGTGACTTCTTCGTCGGCTACCTGCACGCCAAACTGGTCTTCGACAAAGACGACAAGCTCCATCACCCCGAGGGAATCGATCACCCCTTCTTCCAGGAAGGAGGCGTCGTCGTCTAACTGGAGCCCATTGCTGCTGTACATAAGGTTGTCGGCGATAAAGCGGCGAATGAGAGCTTTTGTGTCCATCATCTCTTCCCTTTTTTCTGCTGGCTGAAGTGCCCGTATCTTGGGTTGGCGGCTACCGGCCCCTCCGGCTCAGCCGCCCCCGCGCGGAGCCGCGCTTCTTCTCCTTTGTGTCCCTGCCCTGCCCGTTACTACCCTGGCCGTTTTCATAGCTGGCTGCAGTATAGTAGTAAGGCGCGTAGTAGTGACGATAGCTGCCACCGCGCCGGGGGATGCGGTTAATGACGACGCCAAGCAGATGGGCGTCAGCCCGCTCCAGTTGTTCCAGCATGGCCTTGACGCCCGGTTCGGTGGTTCGTCCGGGGCACACGACTAAAACCACACCATCGACGCGAGCCGCCAGGATGGCAGCGTCGGCGACGATGAAGGGCGGGCTATCGATGATCACGACGTCGGCTGCCTCGCGAATGTCGGCCAGGATTTTTTCCGTTCGCGGCGAGCTGAGCAGCTCGGCCGGGTTCGGCGGGGGATCGCCGCTGGTGATCAGGGCAAGCTCCTTCTCGTCACCCCAGAAGCGGATGGCACCGCCGACGTCCATTGTGTCGCGGTAGATGTCGGTCAGCCCGGGGCTTCTTTCCAGGCCAAGCAATTCGTGTACTCTGGGCCGGCGCAGGTCAGCGTCCAGGAGCAGAGCCGTTTTCCGCGCCTGAACAATACTCAACGCCAGGTTGGTCGCTACGGTCGTCTTGCCGCTGCCGGGATCGGGCCCGGTGATCAGGACGGTGCGTAGGGGATGATCGACGGCAGCGAATTCCAGATTGGTACGTAAGGTACGGAGCGCTTCGGCCATTGGCGAGCGGGGCTCGTTAACCACAACCACGCTCTCGCCCTCGTCCAGCTTCCCGGTTTCGCCGAGAAAACCGATCAGTGGCAGGCCGGTGGCCCTGGAAATCTCCTCCGGCGTCTTCAGCGTGTTATCCAGATACTCCATCAGATAAGCGGCGCCGGCCGCCAGGGTAAAGCCAATGGCAGCGCCCAGGAGCAGCGTCACAGGCAGGTTGTCGTTGATCGGCTCTACAGGTAGTGGCGCAGGCTCGACGATCCGCAGCGAATTGATGGCCCCCTCGCCCGTATTGGAGAGCAGGGTGGCATAATTCGTCTGGAAGGTGAGCAGCAGAGCTTCGAGGGTGGCGATCTGGCCCTGGGTGTCGGCGATCTGTCGCGCGCTGATCATGCCGGCCATTTCATCCTGCAGGCGAGCAATTTCTGCTTCCGTATCGGCAATCTTGGCTTCCAGCGAGTCGAGCTGCTCTTCGATAAAGGCTTCTCTCTCTTGCTGTTCGCTTCCGCCGGCCGTTGGGCTTTGCAACACCAGTTGTTCGGCCAGCGTATTGGCTACCGCCTGGGCGCGCACGGCATTCGTGTCGATGACTTTGATTTCCAGCAGCGGAGTGTTGGCGACAATCGTCACCTCGTACTCAGGGAGCCAGGTCAGACCCAACGCCTCCATAGCCGCCTTCTGTACCGGCTCCCGCTTGGCCACCTCGACGTACCTGAGCGCCAGCTGCTGCGTCAGATAGAGGGACGTGCTATTCGGGTTGGCCGCTTCAAAGTCTTGCCCGATCATCAGCGCGGCCTTGGTCTCGTAGAGTGGTTCCTCGAGATATTTGGCGCCCAAGCTGGACAGGGTGGAGACGACTGTCGCAATGACCAGCAACCACCACCACCGGCGCAGAGGCAGGATATACTCTTTTAGTTCCATAAATCACCTTCCCTGTCGGGTGTAGGGAATCCGATAATCGCAGTATAGAGCTTCCTACGGTCGAGCAGCAGACCCCATCTGTCCTAGCGGCCGCGAAGCCCAAACACCATGGCTACAGTGCGCAGCATGATCAGCGTGTCCAGCAAGAGGGAAGCATGCTTTACGTAGAAGAGGTCGTACTCCAGCTTTTCCTGGGCCAGCGCCACCGTATCGCCGTAGCTCTGGTGAATCTGCGCCCAGCCGGTGAGGCCCGGCCGGACACTGTGGCGCGCCCGATAATAGGGAATGTTGCGCGCCAGATAGCCCACGAACTCCGGTCTCTCTGGACGCGGACCGACGATACTCATCTCCCCACGCAGAATGTTGAACACCTGCGGCAGCTCATCGAGGTGAGTCCTGCGCAGCCACCGGCCGATGGGCGTTACCCGGCTGTCCTCCCGGCCGGCCCACACGGCGCCGGTCAGGCGCTCGGCGTCAGGCACCATCGTCCGGAACTTAATGATCTTGAAGGGACGGCCCCCCTGCCCGACACGCTGCTGACGGTAGAAGAGCGGTCCCGGCGATTTCCAGGCATTGGCTACAGCCACAACCGCCATGACCAACAAGACTATCCACAGGCCGCTCACGGCGACGACCAGGTCAATCATTCGCTTCAGCAGCGCATTGGATCGCAACAGGGCGCCATCGCCCTGACCGCTGACGCTCTCGACGTCACGACTGGCAAACTCGACGGCGACCCGGCCGGTCAGCCGCTCATAAAGGGTCGTCAGATTGGTAACCGGAATTCCGAGTTCGCGACAGTCGAGCAGTGACTCGTAGAGCCGGCTGCCGCTCCGAACCATCTCCTCGGGCGCGACGATGATCTCGTCAGCGCCCAACGTGCGGGCCAGCCGGGTCAGGTCGCTGTAATCACCCAGCAGGGGGAGGCCGGCAGGCAACTGATCCTGATTCCTCTCGGCGGCCCGGGGATCGACGAAACCGAGCAGGATATAACCCGTACCGCGGAAAGGATTAGCGGTTGTACTCGCCCACTCCTTCTGCAGCGCCTCGGCCAGCGCGACGCTATGCCGCCCGGCGCCGACGATCAGGGCACGCCGCTTGAAGGCCGGGTGTGCAAAGAGCCGGGCATAGATGAATCGCCAGCCACAGATGCCCACCGTCGCGAGCAGGATGAAAAGAAAGGCCTGCAACCGGTTCTCCAGGGCCGGCGTCAGCCAGGGGATCGCCAGGTAGATGAGACTGGTCAAACCGGCGGAAGCGGCTGCGGCATAAAGGCCAAAGGTTGTGCTGGCAGCGCGCGCCAGATTGTAGGCATCGAAAATCGTGGCGACGAGGAACCAGACGAGAGCAAGGGTGACAAACCATTTGCCGTAGCCGACGATCGCAGCCGGTGTAGGAAGCAGCTCGGTACGCAGCGCGACGGAGATGATCAGCGCGCTGGCGAGGAACAGATAATCGACGACCGCCAGCGCCAGTCTCCGCTCGGCGCTCCCCAGCCGGAGGGCTGGGAGCGAGTGTCGCCCTGCCCAGGAGGGCTTGCGGGTAGCAGGAATAACGTCCGGTGTGCTGGGAATGGAACTCATGATCGTTGCCCCACGATGAGTGCAGGAATGGATAGGAACGAGGCTACGAATGGAGAACGAATGATTTCTCGATCAGGAAATTACCGGCTCGCTCGAGCGGGGGCGAATACCGGTTTTGTGGCCGGCCGCAGTCTGCCAGTACATACGCATGAGGGTGGCTGTTTCTTCAAAGCGGCGACGGTCGTACCAGGCGCGGCCGGCTGCCCCCATCTGGCGCAAGCGTCCGGGGTCAGCCATAGCCGACACCAACGCCCGTTCCAGCGATGGCGGATGGCCGGGCTCGACGACGAAGCCCGTCTCCTGATCCACGACGTACTCGGGGAGCGCCCCGACGCACGAGACGATGACCGGCTTGCAAAAGTAGTAAGCGGCGGCAATCAATGCCGATTGAGTGGCATCTGTATAGGGCAAGATAACCAGGCTACAGCGGCGGAAAAGGTCGAGCGCCTCATCATCCCCAATCAGGCCATTGCGGAAGACGACGCGTGGGGGAACGTTCCCGGCCCAGAGGGGCGCAAGGTCACCAGGACCGGCCAGAACCAGCTCAGGCACGTTTACGTCACATTCGGATGATTCACCATTGGCCCACGAAACAAGCCCGGCATATGCCGTAAGCAGCACGTCGATGCCCTTGTATTCCTCCAGCCGGCCGAAGAACAGGACGAAAGGTTCGTAGGCTGGCTCCAGACAGCCCCCGGCCATCTCCAGGTCGGCGAGAGCTTTTTGGCGTCTATAGCTGAGGAAGAGGTGTAGAAGAGGCGTACAGACGACTTTTGCGGCGGGTAGCCCCTGCTGAATCAGCCGCGAGCGGTAACAGTGACCATGCACGAGGATCGTGTCTGCCGAGCGCATAACCAGGCTGTTCCAGACCGGCAGGAGGGCGCCAAATCGCCGCCCCTTATGGGGGTCCAGGTCGTGCAGGGTATGGATCGTCGGAATGCCCTGTGCCTTCAGAAGGCGCAGGAGGGTCGCATTCCAGAGATGCGGGCCGGTGAAATGGACAACGTCAGGCTCTAGCTCGACGATCTGCCTGGCTATGTGGCCAATCTGCCGGAGGCGCAGGCCTTCGCCGGAAAAGCCCGTGCCCGTGGTGCTGAGCGGCGTGAGTACCTCGACAGCCGGGCTGTACCGGTCGGCCGGATAGCCTGTGGTCGTTACCAGGATAGCCGCGTCTGCGTCCAGCCTGCTGCGACTCACGCTGTCCTCGCAGACGACACGGTTCGCCAGATCAGCTGTGTACTGATGCATGCCAAATGTAGGAGAGAGAAGCACGTAGACTATGCGCACCGCGTACCTTCAATAGGGAATAATGTCAGTTCCAGTGATCGATCATGCTGCATGAGCGACAAGGGGGACACGTTTACCGTCGATGTCTACGGTCG
>JAAYYY010000288.1 GCA_012515125.1 Chloroflexota bacterium | reverse complement strand
TGGAGATGGTCATGCCGGGAGACAACGTGAACCTGCACGTGAAGCTGATTACGCCCGTGGCCCTCGAGGAAGGCGGTCGCTTCGCCATCCGTGAAGGCGGCCTCACCGTCGGCGCCGGCGTTATTACAAAGATCTTAGACTAACATTAGCGTACAGTAGAGGGGCGCATCATATGAATGCGCCCCTAATTTCACAGGATTATCATGGCTAAGAAGGCAATTCGCACACACGTGACGCTTGCCTGTACGGTGTGCAAAGAACGCAACTACATCACGGAAAAGAACCGGCGCAACGATACTGCTCGTATGGAGTTGCGCAAGTTCTGTCCGCGTTGTCGCGTTCACCAGCTCCACCGCGAGACCCGGTAAGCGAAACGGAAATGCCGCAGAGCATTGGTTGCCAGAACGGCCTCGCGTAGGGGGTTAGCTCAACTGGTAGAGCAACGGTCTCCAAAACCGTAGGTTGCGGGTTCGAGTCCTGCACCCCCTGCCATTCCTTTTGGCAATAGACGACGCAGCGAGAGTGATTGAGACGAGTTATGCGAGGCACCAACAGAGTGGCAGATACCAAACGTGCGAAACAGACCCCGGGCCAGGCGAACCCGATCGTTCGCTACTTTCGCGAGACGCGGGGTGAGATGCGCAAGGTGACCTGGCCGACACGTGAAGAGTCGTGGCGGCTGACGCTGATCGTTCTTGGCGTGTCTGCAGCCACCGCACTTTTCCTGGGGGTCGTTCTCGACTCGAGCTTCTCCTGGGCTATCCAGAGATTGGTCGAGCTGTTAATCGGCGCCTGAGCCAGGTAGGCGAAAAGATGGACGACGAAAGACGGAAGAATGACTCCTCTGAAGAGGAAGTCATGCCAGAAGAGACAAGCAGCCGCATCCTTGACATTGACGACACCGAGGCGCCGTCAGCCGTGGATGACGGCCGTGCCTGGTATGTCGTCCACTGCTACTCCGGTTACGAGAACAAGGTGCGCCACAGCATCGAGCAGCGCATTGAGACGATGGGCATGCACAACAAGATTTTTGACGTGGTGGTGCCCACCGAAGAAGAGATTGAGATCAAGGAAGGCAAGCGCCGCACGGTCGAGCGCCGGGTCTTCCCTGGCTATATCCTGGTCCAGATGCTGATGGACGAGGATTCGTGGTATGTGGTGCGCAACACGCCGGGCGTGACGGGCTTCGTCGGCATGGGCAACGAGCCCACGCCGCTGCGCAAGGAAGAAGTCGCCGCGATCATGAACCGCATGGAAGCCGAAGCGCCAAAGGTGAAGTTCGACTTCCAGATTGGCGAAAAGGTGCGCATCGGCACCGGCCCCTTCGCCGATTTCATCGGTACGGTCAATGAGATTGACCCGGAACGGGCCAAGGTCCGGGTGCTGGTCAGCTTCTTCGGTCGCGAGACGCCCGTCGAGCTGGACTTTGTGCACGTCGAAAAGGTGTGACGCTGCCCGGCAGCGTTAGCAGTCAGTCGATGACAGGGGCGAGACACCTTCTCGCTCCTGTTTTTGTGAAGAAAGGTTTTAGTCAGGAGGAGCCCGTCAGGGCGTTTGGACTCCAGGAGTAAGAGATGGCCAAAAAGATTAAAGCAGTCGTCAAGCTTAAGCTGCAGGGCGGGAAGGCGAACCCGGCGCCGCCCGTCGGTACCGTCCTGGGCCCGCACGGCATCAACCTCATGCAGTTCTGCAAAGAGTATAATGCCCGGACGTCAGCTCAGGTTGGGCAGATTATCCCCGCCGAGGTGACCATCTTCCAGGATGGCAGCTTCACCTTCGTTCTGAAGACATCGCCCGCCGCCGATCTCTTGCGCAAGGCGGCCGGCATTACTAGCGGCTCCGGTGCGCCAAACCGGGACAAGGTCGGATCGGTAACGCGGGCGCAGCTGCGCGAGATCGCCGAGACCAAGATGCGCGATCTCAACGCGCACGATGTCGAGTCGGCGATGAAGATCATTGCCGGAACCGCCCGCAGCATGGGCATTACCATTACGGATTAGTCATCAGTTACAGTGGCAGGGCGCCCGGCGCCCGCTATGACCACGAGGAGACAAGATGCCAAAGAGAGGACGTAAATATCAGGAAGCGGCGGCTAAGGTCGATTCCGACCGCCTCTACAGCCGCGAAGAAGCGATCAGGCTCGTCAAAGATACGGTGTACACGAGCTTCGATCCGACGGTGGAAGTCCACTTCCGCCTGGGCGTCGATCCGCGCCATGCGGACCAGCAGGTGCGTGACGTCGTCGTGCTGCCGCACGGCCTGGGCAAGGAGGTGCGCGTGCTGGTCTTCGCCGAAGGTGAAGATGCCCGTCTGGCCGAAGAGGCCGGCGCGGACATCATCGCCGACGACGAGACGATTCGCCGGATTCAGGACGGCTGGGTTGATTTTGACGTGGCCATCGCCGTACCCTCGATGATGGGTAAGGTCGGTCGCCTGGGGCGTGTGCTCGGCCCGCGTGGCCTGATGCCCAACCCGCGCGCCGGTACGGTGGTGCAGGGCGAAGACCTGCCTGCTCTCATCCGCGAGACGAAGGCCGGCCGTGTAGAATTCCGCGTTGACCGTACGTCGAACCTGCACGTGCCCATCGGCAAGGCCAGCTTCACCGAAGAGCAGCTGCTGGACAACCTGCGTTTTCTGGTTGATGCCGTGAAGCGCGCTCGCCCGGCGGCTGCCAAGGGAACCTATATTCGCAAGATGGTCCTGACCCATACGATGGGCCCGCCCATCAAGGTTGACGTCAGCGACGCAATCGCGTAAAATGCGCCGTCGCTGCCTATTCTGGCAGCATTGTTCTTAACAACCCATTCGGACTCTACCGAAGACAGTTGGTGCCGGCCCGTTGGGGCCGGCTTAATCATGCCAGCCGAGGTGGGGCTTCCATCGGCAACGAGACCGGCAGAGGGCGTCCCGCCCTGTGTGCTGGTCGCCTGCAGGCTATCTGGAATCCTCATACCGGTTATGGTATGAGGATTTTTTGTTCACAGACATGTGAGGAGGTGATAGCTCTTGGCTATATCACGCAAGCGCAAAGAAGAACTGGTAGACCTGTACGTCGAACTACTGGGCGAGAGCCGCGGCATCTTCCTCGCGGAGTACACGGGCGTGACGGTCAGCCAGCTGGAGAAGCTGCGCGCCGACGTGCGCAACGCCAACGGTGCTTTTCATATAACGAAGAACACCCTGCTGCGTAACGCGCTGGAGGCGACCGGTAACCCGATTCCCGAGGAGCTGCTGAACGGGCAAACGGCTGCAGGCTTTGCCCTTGGCGAACTCCCGTCCCTGGCGAAGGCCCTGGTCGATTTCACCAATCAGGTCGAGCAGTTCAGCTTGAAGGGCGGCATCATGAGCGGCCAGTTCCTGACGCCCGAGCAGGTAAAGGCCCTGGCCGACCTGCCGTCGCTGGACGAGCTTCGTGCTCAGATTATCGGCCTCATCAATGCCCCGGCGCAGAACGTGGCCGGGACGGTGGCCAACGGCGTGCGCCAGCTCATGAACGTGCTGAACGCTTACGCCACGCAGGAAGAAGGCGCCGCCGAACCGGCCTGATTCCTGTATCCTGATCTGTCAATCACTTAGGTAAGAAAAAACCATTCGGAGGATATTTACAATGGCTGATCTGCAGAAGATCGTAGATGACCTGAGCAGCCTGACCCTGCTGGAGGCTGCCGAGCTGACCAAGATGCTGGAAGAGAAGTGGGGCGTTAGCGCTGCCGCGCCAATGGCCGGCATGATGGCCATGCCCGCGGGCGTGCCCGGCGCACCGGCCGAGGAAGAAGAGGAGCAGACCGAGTTCAACGTCATCCTCAAGGAAGTTGGCCCCAAGAAGATCAACGTCATCAAGGAAGTTCGCGCCCTCACCAACCTGGGTCTGAAGGAAGCCAAGGACGTGGTCGATGGTGCGCCGAGCACCATCATGGAAGCCGTGACCAAGGAAGCCGCCAACGAGGCCAAGGCCAAGTTGGAAGAGGCCGGCGCGGTCGTCGAGATCAAGTAATTCTCGGCCTCAATCCTGCAAAAGAGGCCAGCTTGTCACAAAGCTGGCCTCTTTGTTAAATCGCCCTCCTATGATCAGGCTCATCCTCGCCTCGGCATCTCCTCGCCGGCAGGCCCTGATCGGCCTGCTCGGCTATCCCGTCGAGGTGCGCGTCGCCGACGTAGACGAGCTGAGCGTGACCGACCCGGACCCGGCGCGGAATGTCGTGGAGACGGCGCGCCTGAAAGCCGAAGCGGTTGCGGACACGGTAACCGGCGCAGGCATCATTATCGCCGCCGACACCGAGGTTGTGCTGGATGGGCGGCTCCTGGGGAAGCCGGCCGACGCCGCCCAGGCCACCCGCATGTTGCAGCAGCTCCGCAACCGCACACACCAGGTGCACACCGGTATTGTGGTTTGCCGCCGGCCTGAGGGAGCGGTGGCGACGACCGTCTCGACGACGGACGTGACGATGCGCGATTACAGTGACGCCGAAATCGCCGCTTATGTAGCCAGCGGCGACCCCCTGGACAAGGCCGGCGCCTATGCCATCCAGAGCGCGTCGTTTCGTCCCGTGGCTCACCTCCACGGTTGTTACACCGGTGTCGTCGGCTTCTCGCTCTGCCGGCTCAGCCAGGCCCTGCAAGCAGTAGGCGTACCAGTGTCGCTTGATGTTGCCGACCATGAGGCGGGGCGCTGCCCGGCGTGCCTGCAGATGATGCAGGATCTCTCCACGCCGCCGGCGACGGCCCGCTAGTTGCCCGAGATAACTACCTGATAGCTGGATGGCGCGAACTCATTCTCAGCGACGTGCAGGACGTAGAGTCCGGCGTCGGGCAGGCTGGCGTTAAGAATAAGCTCTGACTGGCCCGCGCCCCTGTCGTCGATGTACTGGTAGAGCAGATCCGCTGTCGGGCTGAGCAGGTTGAGAATCAGGTCTGTGGTGTCATTCGGGGAGACTGTGATGGTAACGACATCGCCTGGGTCAGCCATAAAGAGCCATAGATAGTCCGTGTTCGCAGGCATCGTGGCGTTGGCGGTGCCGTTGGCGCGCAGAATCCCGGCGATCACATAGTGGTAGTAATCCCCGTACTCGCTGTTGAGGGCGAGCAGCGCATACTCGCCGCCGCCGAGGTCGGCTTCACGGACGATTAGCTGATAATCCCCGGCCGTAGCCGCCATGTGTCCGGCGATCGTCTCTACTTCGCCCGCGCCGCCTGCATTCTGGGTAACCAGCACGTTACCCGCGGGATCGCGTAGCTGCAGGATCATATCCCGGTCGGGCTGCCCACCGACGCTGGCCGTAATAATGTCCCCCGCCTGTACGTCAAAACGCCAGAGGTGTTCTTCTTCTCGCTCCAGAAGAGCTATTTCAAGAGCCAGCGGGCTGAAATCTGCCTGGTTGCCGAGCAGCGGCTGGAAGGCCATGTCGCCGCGATCGACGACCTCGCCGCCCGTTTCCGTAGCCGTCGCCTGAGGGGTGCCGGGAGTGCCCGTCGCTGCCGTCGCCGTTGCCGTAATAACGGTCCCTGTGAGCGTTACCTGAGGGGTGCCGGGGGTGCCCGTACCCGGCGT
>JAAYYY010000287.1 GCA_012515125.1 Chloroflexota bacterium | reverse complement strand
GCGCGACATTGCCGTGCTTTCCAAGCTACACCCGCTGCGCTCGCACAGCGGGGCAGCCCAGGGCGGCATCGCCGCCGTGCTGAACAACGTCCGCCCGGTGCCCGACAGCGGCCCCCGCGGCCCCCTGGAGCCCGTTCCGCCCGATGCCCCCCTCCCCGATAGCTGGGAGAAGCACATGTTCGACACGGTCAAGGGCTCTGACTGGCTCGGCGACCAGGACGCGATCGAGCTGATGGTCAAAGAGGCGCCGGAGATCATTTATGCCTACGAGCACATGGGCTGCGTCTTCAGCCGCCTGCCCGACGGCCGCATCGCCCAGCGCCGTTTTGGCGGGCATAGCGCGCCGCGCGCTAACTACGCCGCCGACTTTACCGGCCACGTGCTCCTGCACACCGTCCACGAGCAGGCACTCCGCCACGGCGTGAAATTCTATAGCGAATGGTACTGCCTCGACCTCGTCGTCGAGGATGGCGTCTGCCGGGGCGTCGTGGCTCTGGACATCGCCAGCGGCGAGCTGCACCTGATCCGCGCCAAAGCGGTCCTCTTTGGCACCGGCGGCTATGGCCGGGCCTGGAAGATCACCTCGAACGCGACGGCCAACACGGGCGACGGCGTCGCCATCGCCTACAATGCCGGCGTGCCCCTGATGGATATGGAGTTCGTGCAGTTCCACCCAACCGGGCTCTATGGCAAAGGCATCCTCATGAGCGAAGCCTGCCGGGGCGAAGGCGGCTACCTGCGCAACGCCTCCGGCGACCGCTTCATGGAAAACTACGCCCCCGCGCTGATGGAGCTGGCCCCCCGCGACCTGGTCAGCCGCTCCGAGCAAACCGAAATCGAGGAGGGACGCGGCATCGGTCCTGATGGTCAGGGCATCTACCTCGACATGACCCACCTCGGCCGCGAGAAGATCCTTTCCCGGCTGCCGCAGGTGCGCGAGCTGGCCCTCAATTTTGCCGGCGTGGACATCATCGACGCCCCGGCGCCCATCCAGCCCACCGCCCACTACAGCATGGGTGGCATTCCCACCAACGCCGACGGCCAGGTCATCCTCGACGCCGCAGGCACGCCTCTGGTTGGCTTCTACGCCGCGGGTGAATGTGCCTGTGTCAGCGTGCACGGCGCCAACCGCCTGGGCACCAACAGCCTGCTCGACGCCAGCCTCTTTGGGCGCCGCGCCGGGCGCGCCATGGCCCGCTTCGTCCAGGAGGGCGCCGCCCTCCAGCCCGTGAGCGGCGACCCTGTGGAGCGCAACCGCCGCCGGCTGGCCTTCTACATGGACAGCTCCCTTAACGGGCACAAACCGGAGTCGGTCTACCAGATTGCCGATGCGCTCAAGGAGACGATGACGCGCAACGTCGGCGTCTTCCGCACCGGCGAGCGGCTGGAAATGGCCCTCTCTGACATCAACGCCCTGCAGCAGCGCTACCGCTACGCGCGTATCACGGACCACGGCAAGCGCTTCAACACCGACCTGCTGGCGGCGCTGGAGACAGAACACCTGCTGACCTTTGCCGAGCTGATCGTCGTCGGCGCGCTGGCCCGCACCGAGAGCCGCGGCGCCCACTTCCGCACCGACTTCCCGAAGCGCGACGACGAGCAGTGGATGAAGCACACGCTCGCCTTCCCCAACGGCGACGGCGGCCCGCGCCTGGAGTACAAACCCGTGACCATCTTCTGGGATCGCTATCCACCACAGGAGCGGAAATATTGATCAGTTGTCAGTAGACAGTATTCAGAAGTTAGAAGGTGGAAGCCAGAGGCTGGCTCTTCCAACTTCCTACTTCCCACTTCCAACTAACCACTGCCCACTGACCACCGACAACTGTCCTCTGGAGTGCCTATGACGACCAAAACTGTCACCGTCCGTGTCCAACGCTTCAACCCCGAGGTGGATAAGAAGCCGCATCTGCAGTCGTTCCAGGTGGAGATGACGCCGGAGACGACGTTGCTCGACGCCCTCGAAGGCATTAAGGCGACCCAGGACGGCACGCTCACCTTCCGGCGGAGCTGCCGCCACGCCATCTGCGGTAGCTGCGCCATGAACGTCAACGGCCACAACACACTGGTCTGCAACCAGCCCCTGAGCCGGCACCTCGACCGCCACGACCGTGTGACCATCCGGCCGCTGCCCTTCCTGCCGATCATCAAGGACCTGGTCGTCGATCGCAGCAATTTCTGGGAGCAATACCGGCGCGTGAAGCCCTGGCTCATCCCGCCCGACGAGCTGCCCGAGACCGAGTTCCGCGTCTCGCCGGAAGAGGTGGCGGCGATCAACGATGCCGAGCAGTGCATCATGTGCGGCGCCTGCTACTCCTCCTGTCAGGTCGTGGCGCTGAACAAGACATACATCGGCCCCCATGC
>JAAYYY010000286.1 GCA_012515125.1 Chloroflexota bacterium | reverse complement strand
GGCACAGCCAGTCAATCGAAGGCTGCAGCTCGACGCGCTCGGCCACCTGGATCAACTCGCGCCGGTAGCGCCAGCCGTCCATGCTGATCGGCCGGGGCAGCTCCGGCGAGAGCCGGTGGTATCGCTCGTCCAAGAGCTGGCGGCACTGGTAATCGGTGACGCCCATCGAGCAGTTCAGCAGAATGTTCACCAGCGGTCGCGCCCACTGGGCATAGCCCCAGTCGAGATTGTCGCCGGCCACGTACTGGTTCAGGATGCCCGTGCCCAGCGAAAGAAGGACGATCTCGTCGAGGGCCGGCCTCGGCTCGATGATTGCCCGCCTGTCCTGGGTCTGGGCGACGGCAGCCAGCGACGGGTTATTCGCCGCCACGCCGCCGTCCACGTAGCCGTCAACCGTAGGAAAGTAGGTCGGCGCCGCCGAGGTATAGAGCGCGACCTTGTAAGCCGGCACCTCGCCGTCGCTGTCGCTGCCCGCGAAGTTGTGGAAGAATTTCGCCTTCCAGCGCCGCTGCCCATCAGCCCCTTCGTTGTCCAGGTCGAAAGCCGAGATGAGCACCTTGCACGGCAGCTCGCCGAGCCGTGTATCGCCGATGATCTGCCGGACGATTGTCTCCAGCGGCTCCAGGCTGTATTCGGCGCCGATCAGCCGGCCCATGTCGGCAATGTCGTCCAGCACGGTATCGGCAAAGATCAGCGGCCCCTTCTCGTAATAGAGGTTGCGCAGCGTACGCGGCGACAGCCCGTAGGCCAGGCCGAGGGCCAGAATGCCACCGGTCGAGGTGCCGGCGAGCAGGTCTACCCGATCCAGCCAGCCGGGCACGGCCTCCTGCAGGCGCTCCAGGAGAACAGTCGTCAGCAAGCCGCGAATGCCGCCGCCGTCCAGCGAAAGAATGCGATAGGTTGTCACGGTACTTCTCTTGATCTTGCGGCCCGCCAGGGCCAGAACGTTAAGACACGTCGATTGACACGACCTTCCGCCACCCATTATAATACAGGTAGCCAGATCGCCATAGACCCCAGGTGATCAGAAGGCAGGTTAACAGAGTAGGCGGCATTGGAGATCCCCTCTGGCGCGCCCAACCGCTTCCGTCTGAGCCCAGATGGTGCCTCGGGGAAGCCAACGTATCTCGAACGGCCGCCACGCGATCCGCTTACATACACCCGCCGGAACGTTAGCCTATAGCCAGTGTCTTCTGCTCTCGCCTGGGGTTTTTTATGCACCCCGCCCGTCCGTTTCCCCTCAATCTGACTTTCCGCTACAATAGTGATGGCTGCGCACGACAGTTTCTGTTCTACCCGCAACCTCTCGGGAGGCGTCACCATGAATATCTGGCTGGCAACTCAGGACGGCGTCGTTCACATGGCGGGCGAGGGCAGCAGCTGGGTGGAAAAAGGCCGCAGCCTGGTGGGGCGCCACGTCACCAGCATTATCGCCCGCCAGGGCGTCATTCTCGCGGGCACAACCGACGGCATTCAGCGCTCGGACGACCAGGGACGCACGTGGCAGGACGCCAGCGCTGGCCTGAGCGAGCGTCACGTGCGCTGGCTCGCCTACCACCCCGGCGTCTCCGACCTGGAGCTGGTGGGAACGGAGCCCGCAGCCGTGTTCATCTCGGAGGACGGCGCCCGGAGCTGGCAGGAGCGGCCGGAAGTCGCGGCGCTCTGCCGGCAGTACGGCTGGATGCTGCCCTACTCCCCGAACGCCGGCTGCATTCGCGGCTTTGCCGTTCACGGCGACCGCATGTACGCCGCCGCAGAGGATGGCGCGCTGCTCCGCTCGGACGACCGGGGGCAGAGCTGGGCGCTGGCGCCGGGCAGCCCGGGCCGGCGCATCCACCAGCCGCCGCCAGGCCAGATCCACTCCGACGTACACAGCGTCGCCGTACACGCCAGCGACCCGGACCTCGTCCTGGCGCCCACCGGCGGCGGCCTCTTCCGCTCGGACGACGGCGGCGCGGGCTGGCAGAACATCTACCGCTGCTACTGCCGCGCCGTCTGGTGGGACCCGGCCGACGCCGACCACCTCATCTTCGGGCCCGCCGACGGCGTTGACCGGATCGGCCGCATCGCCGAAAGCCATGACGGCGGCGCGACCTGGCATGAGTGGCCGGATGCCGCCTGGGCGCGTCACATGGTCGAGCGGCTGCAACCGGCCGGCGACTCTCTCTTTGCCGTGCTCTCCAACGGCAGCTGGCTCCAGAAGCGGCCCGGCGGAGGCGGCTGGCAACCGTGCCCCGCTGTTGGCTGGGTCACAGCCCTGACCGGTATGGGCTAAAGGATTCTCCGATGGCTAGGAAACGCGCACGGATCGTTATCATCGACGACGACGCCAATTTCGTGCAGATGGCCACGATGCTCTTCAACCGGGCCAACTATGACGCCTTCAACGCCGGCAATGGGGTGGAAGGGCTGACCCTCGTCGATAGCACGCAGGCCGATCTGGTGATCATCGACATGGTCATGCCGCTGATGGGCGGCGTCGAACTGATCCGCGAGCTGCGGTCGCGCGCCCAGAGCGAGCACGTGCCGATTCTGGTTCTGAGCAACCTCAGCCGCGTGGAAGACAAGTTGGAAGCCTTCCAGGCCGGGGCGGACGATTACGTGACCAAACCGGTCAACCCCAAGGAGCTATTGGCGCGCATCCAGGCGCTCCTGAAACGCTCCAGCTTCGGCCAGACGCAGCCGGCCCACAAGATTGCCCTCGTCGGCGCCAAGGGCGGCGTAGGCGTCACCACGCTGGCGCTGAACATTGGCGTGGCGCTGGCCCAGCGCGAGCACCAGGTAGCTATCGCCGAGCTGCACGGCAGCCGGGGCGCGCTGCGCCACCTGCTCAACGTGCCCAACGCTCCCGATTTCTGCGATCTGCTGGCCAAGGAGCCCGACAGCGTGCGGCCCAATGCCGTGCTCGAACGGGTCATTCGCCACAGCAGCGGCCTCTACCTGCTGCTGGCCCCGGCGGAGCGCTGCGAGAATCCCCTGACCCCCGAGCACGTGCCCGCGCTGCTCGCCCCGCTGAGCGACGAGAGCGAGTTTCTGCTTCTCGACCTGCCGGCAGATGACGGCCCGGTGGTAAGGAAGGTGCTGGAGCTATCCGACCTCATCCTGCTCGTCACCGAAGCAGAGCCCCTCAGCCTGCTCTCCGCCCGTTCCTTCCTCAAGACGCTGAAGAGCTGGGAGCTTGACGACCGCGTGGATAGCGTCGCGGTGGCTCGCGTGCCGTCGAGCATGATGCTGACCCGCATCGAAATCGAAAACGAGATGGGGCTGGCGGGAGGCGAAGCGCAGCGCGACAGCTACCACTCGATGATGTTGAAGGGGCAGCTTGGCCGGCGCAATAAGCTGCTGACGACGATACCGCCCGGTCCCGAGCTGTTCTCCTCAGCCGCAAGCTCCGGCGTGCCGCTTCTGCTCGTGGAGCCTTCGTCGGCCCCCGCCCGCGCGATCAGCGACCTCGCCGCGACGCTGGTAGAGTCGCTGGGCGAAGCCGAAACGCAAAAAATATAGCCCGATCTGTATCCTTCTCCTGTGCCCTGTTACATTCTCCTGCCTGGTCCGGCTCTCTATAATGAGAGGTGGAGTGGAGTCACGTGAGTGGAAAAGGAGTAGACAATGGCACTCGAAGACGTTTTGAAGGGTAACTGGAACAAGTTCAAGGGTCGTGTCAAGGAAGAATGGGGCGACCTGACCGACGACGACCTGACGCAGATTGAAGGCAGCCGCGATGTCCTGATCGGCAAGATTCAGGAGAGGTACGGGCTCACGAAACTGGAAGCCGAGCAAGAGGTAGCCGACTTTATCGAACGCCAGGACAAGGACGTGTTTTAGCCGTTAGCTCCCAGCCCGGGAAGCTCATTCGCGTTCGCCCTCCCACCGCACCGCGTGGTGGGAGGGCTTTTTATGCCGAGGCGCCGCTGTAGGCGCGCAGGCCAAAGCGCCAGAAGAAGCGGGAGACGAGCAGCAAAGCCGCCGCCAGCCCCAGCGCCTGCGCCAGCGCCGGAAGGTCGAGCCGGCCCACCAGCCCTTCAGCCGGAACGGTCACGGCAAAAGCAACCGGCACGATGAAGGTGAGGGTGATGCGCAGCCATTGCGGGTAGATGCCCACGGGCCAGCGCCCGGCCTGGTACATCGACTGGAAGATGACCAGGATATTCTCCACGCGCACGAACCAGAAAGAGAAGGTCGCCAGAATCAGCCAGAAGCTGTAGACGATGGCCGCGCCGCACAGCAGAGCGAGGCCAAAGAGCGACGCCTGCTGCCAGCCCACCCGCTCGCCCAGCCGCACCAGCGCGACGACGAGCACCGCTATACCCAGGAAGATGTCCGCGACCCGCCAGATGCGGAACTCGCGGACGCTGACCAGGAGCTGGGCATCGGCCGGCTTGGTCAGGGCGAAGTCGAGCGTGCCCTTGCGCACGTCCTCCATGAACCGCTGCATGCTCGGGTTGATGACCGTGTTGATCAGCCCCCCCACGATCTGGTAGACGCCGACCAGCGCCAGCAGCTCGGCCGGCTGCCAGCCGCCCAGGTCGGCTGTGTGGTTGAAGACGATCTGCAGCCCGCCCAGGGAGACGAGCAGCCCCAGCAACGCCTGGAAGCTCTGGATGAAGAAGTTCGCCCGGTATTCCAGCTCGTTCAGCGCGCCCAGGCGCAGGAAGGTGTAGGTGATGCGTAGGATCTGGCGCATAGCTCAGGCTCCAAACGCGCTGTAGCGGCGAAGGCCCGCCCGCCAGACGAGCCGCAGGATGACGAGGGTGATGGCCAGCCAGATAAGCTGCGCGGCCAGTCCGGTAATGGCTTCTCGCGGCGTCAGCCGGCCCAGGAACAATTCGACGGGATAAGCCAACCCCCAGCGAAAGGGCAGCAGGTTGGCGACCAGCTGGAGCGGCGCCGGCAGGAGGTCGAGCGGCGCGATCTGCCCGGCGAAGAACAGCTCGGCGACGAAGAAGGTCTGGTTAAGGGCCTGGATGCGCGTCGTCCAGAAGGATGCCATCGCCAGCGTCCAGGCGCTGAGAAAACGGAGCAGGAAGGCCAGAATGATGGCCGGCACAAAGGCCAGAACGGCCCAGAGCGGTGCTTCAAACGAGGGGCGGAAAAAGAGCGTGAGCAGAATGGCCGCCGGGATGACGACGAGCATGGTCAGGGACTTGTAGGCAAGGTTGTCGGCGATGTCGCCGTGGATAGGGTGTACCGGCTTCAGCAGCAGGGGCGAGAGCAGCCCTTCGCGCACGCGGTAATCGTACTCCCACATATGCCAGTCGAACGTCAGGTGATCCACGACCATCATCGTGATGTAGTAGGCGGCGAACCCGGCGACCGTGTAGCCGCCGACAGAACCTCCCTCTGCCCGGGCTACCGTAGACCAAACGACAAGGAAGATGACCGGCTGCAGCACCGTACCCAGCAGCCATATGATGGCTGCCACCCGGTACTGCATCTGCACCGCCAGACTCGTGCGGTAGAAGGCCTGGTAGATGGCGCGCATCGTTACGAATCCGGCTGGGTGAAGACAGTCTCGATCACTTCCTCGATGGGCGGGTCCTGGATGGTCAGGTCGAGTACGTCTATGTCGGCCAGAAGCTGCCCGGTCACGCGCGCCGCGTTGGCCTTGGGCACGCGCAGCGTCACCTGGCCCGGCCGTTCCTCCAGCACCTCCCCATAGGCGGCGAACGCCCGCCCGTTGCGCACGCCGTCCGGCAGATCGACTACGATGGTCTTGTGCGCGGCGAAGCGCTCGACCAGCGCGTCGAGCGCGCCGTCGAACAGCAGCCGGCCGTGATGGATGACGACTACGCGCTCGCAAAGGGCGACCACGTCGGCCATGTAGTGGCTGGTCAGCAGCACAGTAGCCTCGTAGCGGCGGTTATACTCGCCCACGAAGCGCCGGATACGCCGCTGCATGGTCACGTCCAGCCCAATCGTCGGCTCGTCGAGGAACAGCACGCGCGGCCGGTGCAGCAGCGCGCCGGCAATCTCGCACTTCATCCGCTCGCCCAGCGAGAGGTTGCGCACCGGCTTGTAGATTAGCTCCTCCAGTTCCAGCAGGGCTACCAGCTCGTCCAGCATCTCCTGGTACTGCTGCCGCGACAGCCGGTAAATAACCCGGTTCAGCTCGAAGCTATCCACGGCGGGAATATCCCAGAGAAGCTGGTTGCGCTGCCCCATCACCAGGGCGATATTGCGCAGGAACTCTCGCTGCCGCCGGTATGGCTCGTAGCCCAGCACGCAGACCTCGCCCGATGTGGGATGGAGCAGGCCGGAGAGCATCTTCAGCG
>JAAYYY010000285.1 GCA_012515125.1 Chloroflexota bacterium | reverse complement strand
TATGCCCGCGCTGACTATCGCGGGATGGCCGCACGCATTGCCGCCGAGGCCCACCCCAACGCCGGGATTATCCTCGACGCGCCCAACCAGTGGGAGGTCTTCACCTATTACCACCGCGAGGGCGCGCCCGTCTACCCGCTGCCGCGCGGCGGGCCCGATGCAGCGGCGATTGCCGCCGAGCTGGAGGAGATCGCCGCCCGCCACGACCGGCTCTACGTCCTCTTCTGGGGCGAGGCCGAGCGCGACCCGGAGCGGCTGGTCGAGCGCTGGCTCGACGCGCACGCCTTCAAGGCGACTGACGAGTGGGTCGGCGACGTGCGTTTTGTCGTCTATGCCGTGCCGCCGGAGGCAACCGCGGCCATGGAAACGGCGGCAGACGTCCGCTTTGGCGAAGCAATCAGGCTGCGCGGCTACACCCTGCGCGGTCAGGAGGTGCGGCCCGGCGACATCGTACAGGTGACGCTCTTCTGGGAGACGGACCGGCGGCTGGAGCAGCGCTACAAGGTCTTCCTGCACCTGCTCGACCAGCAGGGCCAGCTTGTTGCGCAGCGCGATAGCGAGCCGGGCGGTGGGCTGGCGCTGACGACGACCTGGGAAGCCGGCGAGCCGGTCGTGGACAACCACGGCGTGCTTGTGTCCCCTGCGCTGGCGCCGGGCGCCTACCGGCTCGTGCTTGGCCTCTACGACATTGCCGACCCCAACAGCCGCCTGCCCCTGGTAGACGGGACCGACGCTTACCTGCTGGCGACGATAACCGTGCGTTAGGCTGCTAGAGGAGCTTATCCGCAAAGGCCGGCAGCGCCGCCGTCCCGCCTGTATGCCAGAAAAGGACCTTCTGCCCCCGCGTGAAGGCGCCCCAGCGGATCAGGTCGATGAGGCCCGCCATCGCCCGCCCTGTGTAGACCGGGTCGAGCAGGATGCCTTCAAGCTGGGCGACCATCTGGATGGCCTCCCGCTCCGGCTCGCCGACCTGTGCGTATCCCTCGCCCAGATAATCGTCGTTGACGTCCACCCGGTCGGCGACGGATAACGTGCCCAGGCCGAGGTGGGTGGCTGTCGCCGTCGCCAGGGCCGAGACGATGGTCTTGAGCGTGTCGGCGTCATGATCGACGCTGATGCCCAGGACGTGGCCGCGAAAGTCGTAGACGGCCGCGCCCAGCACGATACCGGCCTGCGTGCCGCCGCTGCTGCTGGCAAAGACGATGAAGTCGATGTTGAGATTCTCAGCCGCGAGCTGCTCCATCAGCTCCTTCATCGCCAGCACGTAGCTGGTCGCGCCCATGACGTTGGAGCCGCCCAGGGGGATCAGGTAGGGCATGCGCCCCAGCTTGCGCTGCTCCGCGGCGATCCGGGCCATGATCTCGTTGCCCGGCTGCCCCTCTGTCCAGTAAATGTGGGCGCCGAGCAGCCGATCGAGGAGAATGTTGCCCGTCACGGGCGCGCCGCCTTCGCCGCGCAGGACGAGGCTGCAGCCCAGCCCGTGACGGGCGGCGGCGGCAGCCGTTTGTCGGCAATGGTTGCTCTGCGGCGCCCCGATCGTGATCAGATGGTCGCAACCCTGGGCGAGGGCGTCGGCCAGCAAAAACTCCAGCTTGCGCGTCTTGTTCCCCCCGGTTGCCAGCCCGGTCAGATCGTCCCGCTTGACATAAATTTCAGGCCCGCCCAATGCCCTGCTCAGCCGGCTCATTTTCTCCAGGGGGGTCGGCAGGTGGGCGATGGATAGTCGTTCGGGGTACGTCGGCTTCAACATAGATTGCTGACTCTACTGTAGTCGAGCCGGTTCAAAAAGGCCAGAGCGCGAGGATCAGAATAGCGACGGCGGTAATCGTCAGGTTGTCGAGCCCGCGAATCGAGAAGGCTTCGACGACGGTCGTGCCGGCCATGATGGCGATAGCCGGAGCAAGCGCAGCCGGCGCCGCGATCACGGGCGTTCCGGGGATCAGCCAGAGAGCCAGCCAGGTGAAGAGCAGGCCGGCGACAAAAAAGCCGGCCGAGCCCTGCAGCGTGCGCGTGTGCCCGAAGACGGTATAGGCGTTGCGCCCATAAGCGTGGCCCACCACCGGGGCGATCCCGTCCCCCCAGGTCAGCGGCATGAGTGCGGCGACCATGAGCGGCGCCCGGTCCCAGAAGAGCAGGCTGACGGTTGCCGCGGCGATGGGAAAATAGACGGTGCCCAGGTTGTTGGCGTCGCTGCTGGCCATCGACGAGAAGAAGCCATAGCGCCAATCCAGCAGGTTGAGTACGGCGAAACCGAGCGCGGCGATGACAAAGGGCCAGGGGCTGTCGAACAGAAAGGGGAGCGCCCAGCTCATCATGCCCACGCCGATGTGGATGACCTTCCGGGTGAAGTCGCTGCCATAACCACGGTAGCGGCGCAGCAGCTCTGCGCCGCCGATGATGGCAAATACGTAGGCGATACAGATAAAGAAGCCGAGGGTGTTGTTCATGGGTCAGGGTGTGATGGCAGCGATTTCCTCAGACGATCAGATGGTCGTATAACATGTCCAGGCTGAGGTTGGGGACGACGGTATGGTTGGTCTGCAGGGTAAGGCCCGCTGCGGCTGCTCCCAGGCGCATGCACTCGGTGATGGGCAGCTCGTTCAGCATGCCAAAGATGATGGCCGCCGTGATGGCGTCGCCCGTTCCCGTGCTGTCGGCCATCTCTGAATAGTGGGCCGGGATGTAGCCATTCTCGTCCGACGTGGCGTAGACCAGGCCAAAGTCGGACAGTGTGACGACGCCGATCGTAACGCCCCGGCGCACAAGCTGGCGCGCGATGTCGAGGCTGAGATCCGCATCGTAGCCGCCAAAATCGGCGCCGACGAGCATCGCCGCCTCGACTTCGTTCGGCACGACGAGATGGAGGGCCGGCAGGTAGGGAGCCAGCTTGTAGGCCAGCCGCACCGAGGAGGGGTCTGCCACAACGGGAACGTCATACTGGCCCGCGAGGCGCAGGATCGTATCAATCGTTTCCGGCGCAAGACTGCCGTCGAACATGACCATCGACGCGTCGCGGAAGAGGCGGCGGCGCTGGAAAACGTGCTGCGCCGTAATGGCGTTCATCGCCTGCGTGTCGTCCAGAGCCACGCTAAGGGTCCCGTCTTCTTCCAGCAGGGCTATGTAGCTACCCGTATACTGCCCGGGCAGAACGCAGACGTGGTCGATATTGACGCCGGCGTCAGCCGTCTGCCGGGCCAGCCGCTGCCCCACGTCGTCGTCGCCAATCGCCGAGATCAGCGTGACTTCGGCCCCGAGCCGGGCCAGATTCTCGGCGACGTTACGGGCTGTGCCCCCTCGCGTCGTGCGGATATGGGCGGGATTCGAGGTGCCCGGCTCCAATCCCGCAAACGGCTTGCCTTTGACGTCCAGCAGTATGGCGCCAATCACCAGGACGTGATCGCCCATCTCCACCTCCGTATGCAGTCCATCGAAACGATTCGGCTGCGCGCCGGCACAGCCCTAGTTTAGCAGCGATTTCCGGCACGTCATCCTCTTGCACAGGTCGCCGGCCCAACTTGAGGATGAGGTTAACCCTGTGTTGGAACAGGAGCAATCGATTGACTGTTAGGGGTCAGGTGATATAATACCGTCCTATTCAGCGGGCGGTTAGCTCAGTTGGTTAGAGCGCTACGTTGACATCGTAGAGGTCACAAGTTCGAGTCTTGTACCGCCCACAAAAAGGTCGCGAATGCGGCCTTTTGTGTTACAGGGGCGCCCTCAGGCGCCCCTGTTGCGTTCTGTCCTAGATGTGGATGGGGCTGCCCTCCACGCCATGGGCTGCCTCCATCAGCACCTCGCTCAGGGTGGGGTGCGCGTGGACGTTCCGGGCGATCTCTTCGGCCGTTAGCTCATTCATCCGCGCTAGCGTCAGCTCTGGCAATAGCTCCGTAACGCTGGGTCCGACCATGTGGGCGCCGAGGATTTCTCCGTAGCGGGCATCGGCGACGATCTTGACGAAGCCTTCCCGCTCGCCCATGCCCAGCGCCTTGCCGTTCGGCTGGAAGGGGAACTTCCCCACGTTGACTTCGTAGCCTGCTTCCCTGGCCTGATCTTCCGTGTAGCCGAAGCTGGCTACCTGGGGATTGCAGTAAGTGGCGCGCGGCATCATACGAAAGTCCAGGCTGATAGTCGGGTGTCCGGCAATCGTCTCCGCCGCGACGATGCCCATCGCCGAGCCGACGTGGGCCAGCATCAGCCCATCGGGCGCGACGAGATCGCCGATGGCGTAGATGTTGGGAATGCTCGTGCGCATGCCCTCGTCCACGGCGATGCCGCCCCACTGGTTCTGCTCCAGGGCCAGATCTCCTTCGAGACCCAGGCTGGCGACGTTGGGTTTCCAGCCAATAGCAACCATCATCTGGTCGGCCTCAATCGTCTCGCCGCTTTGCAGGGTCGCGCGCACGCCGTTGTCAGTTACCTCCGCCGCCTTCACGGCCATTTCGGTATGGAACTTGATGCCCAGCCTGCGGTAGGCCTTTTCGATGACGTCACTCACCTCCGGATCTTCGTTCGGGAGGAGGTGGGGCAGCATTTCCACAATCGTGACTTCGACGCCGTAGTTGGCCCAGACGTAGGCGAACTCCATGCCGATGGCGCCGGCGCCGACGATGATTGCACGCTCTGGGACTGATTCGGAGAGGATAGCTTCCAGGTAGGTTATGATCCGTTTGCCGTCAAAGTCGATCCCGGGGATGGCACGCGGCTGCGCGCCAACCGCCAGAATGATGTTCTCCCCTTGCAGCTCCTCCTCGCCGCCGGCGTTGAGGGCTACGTGAACGGTGTTGCGGTCCTTCAGCGAGCCGGTGCCTTCATAAACGTCGATGTTGTTCTTCTTCATCAGGAAGCCGACGCCTTTGACGAGGCGGCTGGCGACCTGCCGGCTGCGCTGGAAAGCGACACTATAGTCGATCTGCAGGTTCTCGAAGCTAAAGCCGAATTCCTTACCCCTTTCCTTCACCGTGTGCACGACTTCGGCGTTGTGCAGTAACGCTTTCGAGGGGATGCAGCCGACGTTAAGGCAGACCCCGCCGAGCGCTTCCTTCTCGACAATGGCCGCCTTCAATCCTAGCTGTGCTGCGCGAATGGCGGCCACATAGCCGGCCGGCCCCGCGCCCAAGACGATCACTTGATACGCTTTTGCCATGGGATTCTCCGTATCTGAACAGGTTCGGTAAGGTGAGGACGGGAGTCAAGCCAAAGGCTCTACCCTGCCGTCGCCGTAGCCCAGGCGCGACGAGTTCGATTATACCGCCATCGGCCGGCCTGTCACACCTGAAGCCCATATGAGGTTATGTACACCGAAATTCTGAACGCGGTTATAATGGCTACGATGGCTGGATTTCCACCGTGGACAGTGTGGGGCATGGGTATTGCCGCAGCGGCAGCCATCCTTGCCCTGCTCATTGCTTTTCTGGCCCAGTCGCCACGCACGATGCGCCGCCTGGGGCTGGACGTTTACCGGCTCGATCTGCGCGTGCGCGAGTTTACCGGCTATGCGCTGGCGGCGTTCCTGCTCGTGCTTGGCTTCTTTCTGGCTGGCGTCCCCCTTGGCGATCCGGTAGCTGCCGAACCTGCGCCGAGCCTTACCCCTACCCAGCAGGTGGCTGCAGCCACGCCAGACGTTCCCGCCACACTGACCCGCAGCGCCATGACTGACACGCTGCCTATCGGCACGCCAACGGTGACGCCGCGCGCCGTCGGCGAGACGCCGATATCGGGCGCTTTCGGCGCCGGGCAGGCCGATACGCCGACGCCCTCGCCCACATTGACGGGCGCTACGGAGTCGCTGACGACGACGGCGCCCTCTATCCCCACGCTCACGCCGGCGGGTGGCGCGACAGGCGAGCCTACGGCGACGGGCACGCCAACCCGCGTGACAACCCCCACGCCGACGATGACGCCCACCCCCACGCCGACGCTCACGCCGTCGGCCACGCCGACCAGCAGCCCGACGCCCACGCCGACGGCAACCCCAAGCCTGACGCCTACGCCGATCACGGAACCGACGGCGGTCGTCAATTCCACCGGCAGCAACGTCTGGGTCCATCGCTCGCCGGGCGGCCAGCAGCTTGTGCTTGTGCCCGGCGGCACGCCTGTCATTGTGCTGCCCCGCCGCGCCAGCCAGGGCGGCTTCGTCTGGCGGGAGGTCAGGACTGTGCAGGGGCAGCTCGGCTGGATCGACGAGCAATACCTGGACTACGGCGAGGAAGTCGCCTCGGAGTAAGGCGGAACCCTTCTAGGACGGCCGGCGAAGGAGATAATCTTCCAGCGCTGCCATCGTCGCCGGCAGGCGCCGGGGCGCTGCGGCCTGCTGCAACGCCATATCGGGGTCTTTCAACCCGTGCCCGGTCAGCACGCAGACGACAGTCTTCCCCCCCGGGTCAATCTCCCCCTGCCGGATCTGCTGGTGCAGCACGGCGACGCCGGTTGCCGACGCCGGTTCGACGAATAGACCCTCCAGGCTGGCGAGCCACTTCCAGCTCTGCAGGATCTCTTCATCGCCGACCGCGGCAACCATCCCTCCTGATTCGTCCAGCGCGCGCATGGCCTCGTGCCAGCGGGCCGGGTTGCCAATGCGGATGGCTGTGGCGATGGACTCCGGCTTCTTAACGACCTCCCCGCGCACCAGCGGCGCCGCTCCCGCAGCCTGCCCGCCCAGCAGCCTCGGCAGCCCCTGCCCATACTCCTGATAACCGATCCAGTAGGCCGTGATGTTCCCTGCGTTGCCCACAGGCAGACAATGCCAGTCGGGCGCGCGACCGCCAAGCTGGTCGCAGATCTCGAACGCCGCCGTCTTCTGCCCCTGCAGCCGCCAGGGATTGACAGAGTTCACCAGAGCGATGGAGTGGCGGGCGACAATCTCGCGCACCAGCTCCAGCGCGGCGTCGAAGGAGCCGTCTATGGCGATCACCTCGGCGCCGTAGGCCAGGCAGGCGGCGAGCTTGCCCAGCGCAATCTTGCCTTCGGGCACGAGCACAAGGCAGCGCAGACCGGCCCGCGCCGCATACGCAGCCGCGCTGGCGGCAGTGTTGCCCGTGCTGGCACAGATGATCGTCTTCGCCCCTTCGCCGCACGCCTGGCTCACGGCAACCGTCATTCCCCGATCCTTAAACGAGCCGGTTGGATTCAGCCCTTCATACTTGAGGAAGAGGCGCAGCCCGGCGCCCGGCGCGATCTGCTCAGCCAGACGATCAGCCTGAATGAGGGGCGTGTTGCCCTCATTCAGGCTGACGATAGGTGTGCCGGCCGGCAGCGGCAGGTAGTCGCGATAGGCTCGAATAACCCCCTGCCAGCTATGCTTATTCACCGTCTACTGGCTGTCTCCCGGGATGATCAATATCTGTCCGGGGTGAATAACGTAGGGAGCGGTCAGCTTGTTGGCGCTGGCGATGCTGGTCCAGGGGACGCCGTAGCGCAGCGCGATGAGAAACAGCGTCTCCCTGGGCTGGACCGTGTGCGTTAGCTGCGGCGCGGGCGCGCTGCCCGGTATCTTCAGCTCCTGCCCGACGTAAATGCGGTTGGGATTCACCAGGCCATTGGCCTCGGCGATCTCCTGCCAGGTCAGATTGAAGGAGCGAGCGATGCGGGCCAGCGTGTCGCCCGGCTGGACCACGTAGGTCGTTTCGCCAGGCGGCGGGACAGGCGGAGGCGTGGGGGTCGGCGTCGGCGTACCGGGCGCATTGGGATCGGCGGGAATGCGTAGCTGCTGGCCGACGGTGATCGCGTTCGCGTTGGGCAGGTTGTTGTATTCCGCCAGGACGGCCCAGGAGATGCCATACTGCAAACCGATGCGGTAGAGGTTTTCGCCCCGCTGGACGACGTGAATACGTTCCTCGCCCGTCGCCGTGGTCTGCTCCTCTTCACCGGCGGCTTCGGTCCCCTCGGCTGTTTCCTCGTTGCCGGCCGTTTCTTCAGTCTCCTCGGCGGTAACCTCAGGAGTTGCTTCTTCGGTCGCTTCTGGCGTGGCTTCTTCGGTGGCTTCCGCCGTCGCCTCTTCGGTAGCTTCTCCTGTCGCCTCTACCGGTTCTTTCTCTTCAGGGGTAGCTTCTTCTGTCGCTTCCGGCGGTGCGGGGGGTTGTTCTTCAGCCATTTCCTCAGCGGCGGCCTCGCCGGGAGTCGCCGTAGACAGGCCTGTCTCGCCAGGTTCGGCCGTGCCCTCCTCGGGCGGGCGGGGCGATTCTGCCGTGACGGCGGCTTCAGCGATGGCGGTCGCGCCGGCCGGATCGTCGGCGGGAATGCCCGTTACCGGCCGGTCGTCCTCTTCGGCCGGCTCTTCTTCGGCAGCCGGCGCATCAGCTTCCCCGGCCTCCTGCGCTTCCGGTTCGGCTGTAGCTACGTCGAGCCCGGGTGCCATTTCGGTTTCATCCTCGACGTCCGCTTCGGCATCTGCGCCAGGCTGCTCAGTCTCCTCGCCTGCTGGTGTGTTGCCGCTGTCGTCCAGCAGTCCCTGTAGCTGGCGCTCGCAGGCCGATAGAGCCAGGACGAGTAGCAGCAACAGAGCCAGGTAAGTAGCTCCCTTCGACCACACCTTTCGCTGAGCCTTCATGACTGCACCTCCGATACCGCGTGGACTCTCGCTCGGTGATTATCCGACCCGCGCTGTCAATATAACATAAGCACAGCTTGACGTAAAGTGCAGCCAGAGCGGGCAACCGGACGGGCGCGCCTCTACCTCCCGGCCATCGGTATCTTGATACCGTGCTCGCGGGCGAAGGTGATCGCCTCTTCGTAGCCGGCGTCGGCATGGCGCACGACGCCCATGCCCGGGTCGGTAGTCAGCACACGTTCCAGCCGGGCCGCCGCTTCGGGCGTGCCGTCGGCGACGATGACCTGCCCGGCATGCAGGCTGTAGCCGATGCCCACGCCGCCGCCGTGGTGGTAGCTGACCCAGGTGGCGCCGCCCACCGCGTTGATCAGCGCGTTGAGGATCGGCCAGTCGGCGATGGCGTCGGAGCCATCCTTCATCCCTTCCGTTTCGCGGTTGGGGCTGGCGACCGAGCCGGCGTCCAGGTGATCGCGGCCGATGACAATTGGCGCGCTCAGCTCGCCGCTGGCGACCATCTCGTTGAACTTCAATCCGGCGCGGGCGCGCTCCCCGTAGCCCAGCCAGCAGATGCGCGCCGGCAGACCCTGGAAATGCACCTGATCCTGGGCCATCTTCAGCCAGCGGTGCAGGTGTTCATTTTCGGGGAACAGGTCCATGACCGCCTGATCGGTGGCGTAGATGTCCTCGGGATCGCCGCTGAGCGCGACCCAGCGGAAAGGCCCTTTCCCCTCGCAAAACAGGGGGCGGATGTAGGCCGGGATAAAGCCCGGATAGCTGAAGGCGTTGCTCACGCCGGCATCAAAGGCGCGCTGGCGCAGGTTGTTGCCATAATCAAAGACGATGCTGCCGCGCTCCTGGAAGCCAACCATCGCCGCACAGTGGCGGGCCATGGACGCCATCGCCAGCTCGGCGAACTGCTGCGGGTCGCGCTCGCGCAGCTCCCTGCCTTCCGCAAACGAAAGCTGGGCGGGATAGTAGGCCAGGGGATCGTGGGCCGACGTCTGGTCGGTGACGATGTCGGGCTGCAGCCCGCGGGCCAGGATTTCGGGCAGCACCGTCGCCGCATTACCGATCAGGGCGATGGAGCGGGCTTCGCCGGCAGCTACGCAGGCCTGCACACGGGCCAGCGCGTCGTCAAGGTCTGTGCTGATCTCGTCCACGTAGCGATGGTCCAGGCGGCGCTGGGCGCGCGCCGGGTCGATCTCCACAATCAGGGCCACGCCGCCGTTCATCGTTACTGCCAGTGGCTGGGCGCCGCCCATCTCGCCCAGGCCCGCGGTCAGCACCCAGCGTCCCTGCAGCGAGGGCCAGCCGGCCTGCCGGGCGGCGGCGGCGAAGGTCTCGAAGGTCCCTTGCAGGATCCCCTGGGTGCCGATATAAATCCAGCTACCGGCCGTCATCTGGCCATACATGATCAGACCTTCGGCCTCCCAGCGGTCGAAGTTCTCCTGGGTGGCCCAGTGCGGGACGATGTTGGAGTTAGCGATTAAGACGCGGGGAGCATCGCGATGGGTGCGGAAGACGGCGACGGGCTTCCCGCTTTGCACGAGCAGCGTCTCGTCGTCCTCCAGCTCGCGCAGCGACGCCAGAATGGCGTCAAATGCTTCCCAGTTACGGGCAGCCCGACCTCTCCCGCCGTAGACGATCAGATTCTCGGGGTCACCGGCGACTTCGGGATCGAGGTTGTTCTGTAACATACGATAGGCGGCTTCCTGCAGCCACCCTTTACAGTGTAACTCTGTTCCTGTAGGGGCATGAATGATGCGTTTCATCTTGTGTGCTCCGGGGTATGGGTTATAGCCTCTGGCGAAAGAAGGGCGCTGCCGCTGGCATGGCTCGGCCCCGACCATTTGCCCACGCTAGCATGGTCCTCTGGTCGGATTATATTAGGAGGGTGAGGGCTGTCAAGATATGCTATAATGCGGCGCGATGGGAGAAGAAGGTGAGAAACCGCCAATGAGCGACGAGCTCATTCTCGTCGTCGACGACAGCCGGGAGATGGCGAGGCACCTGGCTGAGTTTCTGTTGCCTGCCCTCGGGCACAGAGCCATCGTCGCCTTTGACGGGCGCCGCGGGCTGGAGCTGATCAAAGAGCAAAATCCCGACCTGATCATGCTCGACCTGAACCTGCCGGAGATGACCGGGCTGGACGTGCTTGAGGCCATGGCGCGGCTGTCCATCGAGACGCCCGTGATTCTCATGACGGGGTACGGCTCGGAGAAAAGCGCTATCGACGCCTTCCGGCTGGGGATCAAGGATTATCTCGTCAAGCCGTTCACGGTAGACGAGGTTTCTGCGACTATCGAGCGCGCGCTGATCGAGTCGCGCCTGCGCCATGACAAAGAGCGGCTGCTGGAGAAGCTGAAGCGTGCAGAAGGGGAAATGCGCCGCCAGATCCGCGAGATGCGCTCCCTGTTTGCCCTGGGCAAATCGGTGACGGCGCTCCTGCAGCTCGACGATGTTATCGCTCGCTCCTTGCAGGGGGCGCTAAGCATCACCGGCGCCGAGATCAGTGTTATCTGGCTGCCGGATCAGGACGGTACACGTCTACAGCCGCACGCCTGCAGCGCCTTCGACGAAAATCTTGACGTCCCTGACGTGCCGGTCGCCGATTCCGTTGCCGGGGACGTCTTCCGTACCGGCGAGATCGTCCGCCAGACGGCCTTTGCCACACGCGACGCGGCGATCCGCACCGACTTTCCGGCGCGAGCGATTCTCTACGTGCCGCTCACCGCGCACGGGCGCATTATCGGCGTTTTGTCCGTCGGTAACGACAACGCTCCCCGCGCCTTCAGCGAGCGCGATGAGCTTCTCCTCTCGGCGCTGTCCGATTACGTGGCGGTCGCTATCGACAACGCGCAGACCTACCAGCGAACGGACCAGGCGCTGGCCCTGCGGGCCGAGGAGCTGAAGACGCTGCTGAGCATTACGCGCACGATCACTTCCTCGCTTAACCTGGACGAGGTGGCCCAGCTCACCATCCAGACGGTCCACCATAGCTGGAATATCGAAGCTTCCTCCATCTGGCTGCTGGAGGAGACGGAAAAGCGCCTGCGGGTGCTGGCCAATGTCGGCACGACGCGGGAGGTGCTGTCGAGCTTTCACATTGAGGTGGGGCAGGGCATCGTCGGCCACGTGGTCGCTACGGGCGAGCCGCTGATGACCAACGACGCCAACCAGCACCCGCTGCACTACCGCGAGGTTGACGAGAGGACCGGCTTTTCCACCTATTCGCTGCTTTGTGTGCCCCTCATCTTTCACGATCGGGTCATCGGCGCCCTGCAGTTGTTGAACAAGCAGGACGGACCCTTTACAGAAGATGACGTGGCGCGTGCTACGTCGATTGCCAACGCCGTGGCAATCGCCGTCTCCAATGCCCAGCTTTTTGCCGATGCGGCGTCGCGCGAGCAGCTTCTGGCGACGATGCTGGAGCACAACGGCAACCCGACGATCATAACCGATAGCCAGGAACGTCTGTTTTTGCTCAACCAGCGCTCCCGCCAGGTCTTCCAGCTCTCAGAAGCCGTCATCGGCCGGCCGGTGCGCGAGGCTATCCACGTTCCCGAGCTGGTCGCCATGCTGGGGAGCAGCGGCGATAACGACGGACTCAGAAGGCAGGAAATACACCTGGAAGACGGCACGGTCTGGCTTTGCACCGTGGCGCCGATCCCGGCCTATGGGCGCATCCTGGTCCTGCAGGACATTACCTATTTGAAGGAGCTGGACACCGCCAAGTCGAACTTCGTCGCCACCGTCTCCCATGACCTGCGTGCGCCCCTGAACTCAATCGCCGGTTTCGCCAACGCCCTTGGCGACGTAGGCCCGCTAAATCCGCAGCAGCAGGAGTTCGCCGCGCGCATTGCGGACATGGCCGAGCGTATGACCCTCCTGGTCACGGCGCTGCTCGACATCGCCCGGGTCGATTCGCGGCTGGAGCGGAATCGCGAAGCGTGCAATATCGAGGCGCTCATCCACAACGTGCTGACAGAGATGCAGGGCCAGGCGATTGCTCACGGTGTGGAGCTGACTGCAGACGTTGTGCGCAGCCCCGTCTCTCTGGAATGTGATCCGACCCAGATCCATCAGGCGATCAGCAACCTGGTGGACAACGCCATCAAATACTCACCGTCCGGCGGGGTTGTGCGGGTCATCGTTGACACGGCAGGAGACGACGTGCTCGTGACGGTGAGCGACTCCGGCAAAGGGATCCCGCAAAAGGACGTGCCCTACATCTTCGACAAGTTCTACCGGGTTAAGGAGAAAGGGCATCCGGCCGGCGTCGGCCTGGGTCTGGCGCTTGTACGCTCTGTTGCCGAAGCCCACGGCGGCGCCATCCGGGTGGAGAGCGTGGAGAACCAGGGCAGCACCTTTACCTTGCGGCTACCGGTGTCTGGAGGCAATGGCCGCCCTACCGGCAGCGCGGAGACGGCGACCGGCTGAGCCAGCCGCATCGAGCCGTCTCGCACGGACTACTGGTATTACACGTTACGGTTTGGTGAAGATCATCAGCGTGTAGGGTTCCGTCGTGTTCGGTGCGCCGTCGTTGCTGACGTAGAGGAAGAAGCGGTCGGCCGGCTGCTCCCCGAGAGCAAGCTCCTTTATGCTGGCGGTGTTGCCGTTGTTGCCCAGTAGCTGCGAGGACGCGCAGTTGGCGCCCCGGTAAGCCGCGATCTGTCCGGCGAGTGGGCCGAAGTTGTCCAGGATCACCGTCACTTCAGCCGGCTCTTTCACCACGAAGGTGAACCAGTCGTCGCGGTCGTCGGGCAGGAACTGGTGAGCGTTATCTGAGCTGATCCAGTACGCGCTGCCACAGTCGTCATTCGGCTCTTCCCCACCTTGCCGGAAGCTAAAGGCCACAGGGAAATAGCGCGGGCCCATCGTCGGCGGAACCGTTGTCTCTGTGGGCGCCGGTGTATCTCCCGGCCGGGTGGTTACTGTCGGCGAGGGCGTTAACGTGGGCGGTCCAGGCGT
The DNA here is from genome assembly GCA_012515125.1 of Chloroflexota bacterium. GTDB lineage: Bacteria > Chloroflexota > Anaerolineae > Promineifilales > Promineifilaceae > JAAYYY01. The sequence goes on along the minus strand of JAAYYY010000285.1, from coordinate 3,340 downwards.
GTTGGTCGGCCTCACCGTAGCTGTAGCTGTTGCCGTGGGCCGTGAGGTGGGCGTGGGTGGCGGCGTCGCCGTCGGCTGCAGGGGAGCTGTGGCGCAGAACAGGATCGTGTTGAGCGAGTGGTAGCGTTTGCCCGAGCCGTTGTAGGGAGTGTGTAGCCCGTCGTCGGCGGTTTCCGGCGGCGCGTACCGGTAAAGATTCCCCGCCGGGCCGCCGGCAGCATAGACGGCGTCGATGGGCACGTTCGTCTGCCAGCCAAACTCCGCCTGCCCGTTCGTGCCCTGGAAATCCAGATCGACAGTCAGAAGGCCGTTGGAGTAAGCGCCCGCTACGGGGTCGTCAATGCGGAACTCGTGCCAGCTTGTGCCCCCCGGCGCGAGCTGCGAGCAGCTATCGGCGTCCACGTACACAGGCGGGGGTGGGTCACCGTGTACGGTCCTTACCTGCATGGCCAGAATCGCCAGCAGCAACAAAACTGCGAGAGGAAGGAGAACGGTTCGCGTCGCGTGAATCGTCATAGCCACCCTGAGATTCTGGCTGAACTGCCATTCAACGGACCCGCCGCATCTTAGCAATCGCGCGTGCGAGGCGCCCTGAGGGAACGATGAGGGGGGATTAGCGTACTAGCGGGCAGCGGCCCACACAATACTGGCTCGGTCGGCTCTCACCACTTATTATGGCGCGCCGGTCGCCCCGGCGCAACCCTCTGTGCCGATCTGCGCTGCGTGACCTCCGACCGTGCAGGGCCGGCAACTGCTGCTATAATCTCAGCACATTTCTCTCATCGTCAATGCCAGGCCCTGGGTGGGCAAGAAGGGGGCAACCATGCTGGCCAAAGTAAACAGCGCTGCCATCGTCGGACTGGACGCCGAGGCAGTGGACGTCGAAGTGGACGTGATCAATGGCTATCCCATGTTCGCTATGGTGGGGCTGCCCGATGCGGCGGTCAAGGAGAGCCGCGACCGCGTGCACAGCGCCATCAAGAACAGCGGGCTGAGCTTCCCCGGCAACCGGCGCATCACCGTCAACCTCGCCCCGGCCGATCTGCGCAAGGCCGGGCCGGCCTACGACCTGCCGATTGCCGTCGGCGTGCTCGCCGCCTCGCAGCAGATCTGGCCCGACCGGCTGGAAGGGGCGCTGTTCATCGGCGAGCTATCGCTGGACGGCACGACCCGGCACACGAAGGGCATCCTGCCGCTGGCGGCGCTGGCCCGCAAGATGGGCTACCGCTCGGTCTACGTGCCCAAGGCCGACGCCCGCGAAGCGGCGCTGCTGCCCGATATTGAGGTCTATCCTGTCGAGGACCTGGCCCAGCTAGTCGGCCATCTGGCGGGCCTGCAGCCCATTACGCCGCAGGAGAGCAGCCTGGAGACGAGCCTGAACCAGGAGATTCACCTCTACGCCGATTTCGCCGACATTATGGGCCAGGAACACGTCAAGCGGGCGATGGAGGTAGCAGCGGCCGGCCAGCATAACGTTTTGATGTCCGGCCCTCCAGGCTCCGGCAAGACGCTCATCGCCAAATCCCTGCCCGGCATCCTGCCCTCCATGTCGGTGGAAGAGGCGCTGGAGGTGACGAAGATCTACAGCATCGCCGGGCTGCTGCCGGCCGACACGCCGCTCATCCGCCGCCGCCCCTTCCGCAGCCCGCACCACACCGTCAGCTACGCCGGGCTGGTCGGCGGCGGCGCGTGGCCCCGGCCGGGCGAGATCTCCCTGGCGCACCGCGGCGTGCTCTTTCTCGACGAGCTGCCGGAGTTCGGCCAGAGCCTGATCGAAGTACTGCGCCAGCCGCTGGAAGGGCTGCCGCGCGAGGTCAACATCAGCCGCGCCTCCGGCACCGTGACTTACCCCGCGAACTTCATGCTAGTCGGCGCGCAGAACCCGTGCCCCTGCGGCTATTACGGCGACCCAACCCATCCCTGCACCTGCAGCAACGCGATGATCACCCGCTACCGCAACCGGATCAGCGGCCCGCTGATGGACCGCATCGACATTCACGTGGAGGTGCCGCGCGTGCCCTTCGAGAAGCTGACGGCGCGGCGGCGCGGGGAGCCGTCGGAAATGGTGCGCGAGCGGGTGGAGGCGGCCCGCCGCCGGCAGACCGAGCGTTTTCAGGGCACGCCGCTGCACGCCAACGGGGACATGGGCGCCAGCGAAGTGAAGCATTTCTGCGAGCTGGACGAGGCGGGCACGCAGCTGATGAAGAGCGCGATGCGGCAGATGAACCTCAGCGCCCGCGCCTTCCACCGCATCCTCAAGCTCGCCCGCACCATCGCCGACCTGGCCGAGGAGGAGCAGATCCAGCCGGCGCATCTGGCGGAGGCGCTACAGTACCGGCCGCGCACATAGATGGCCGTTCATGTTATAATCGGCGAAGATATCTCTGCTTTAGCAGGAAGGTAGACATGGATAACGGGCTGATTGTATCTGATCCAGACGTTATGATGGGGAAACCTGTCGTCCGTGGGACACGAATCACGGTTGAATTGATTCTCGATAAGCTTGCTGCAGGGGAAACGGTGGAACAGATCTTGCAGGCCCATCCCCGGCTGACCCGTGAAGGAGTACAGGCAGCGTTAGCTTATGCGGCCGATACGCTGCGCCTGGACAAGATTTACCCGGTGGAAGCCACCAGTGCATGAGAAGCATCGTAGCCGACGAAGGTGTTGAAGCGGCCATTGTTGAACGCTTACGAGAACAGGGGGAAGATGTCTGGTATGTAGCGGAGATGGCGCCGTCGATTTCCGACGAAGAGGTTTTCGCGTTGACAAACGAGCGTGGCGCCCTCTTGCTCACTGCGGACAAGGACTTTGGGGCAATCGTCTTTCAGCAGGGCCTTGTCACTTCCGGTGTGGTCCTTATCCGATTACATGGCCTTGACGCAGATCAAAAAGCCGAACTCGTTGCAGCTCTTTTCCGGGTTCACGCAGACGAACTTGTTCACGCATTCACTGTCCTGACACCGGACAGGGTTCGTATTAGGCCTCAGCGCCACGGGCATTGATTATTCAAAAGCTTAGCGCGCCCGATGGCCGACCTGGCGTACAAGGACACTTTCCGGTCCGCGCATCTGGCGGAGGCGCTACAGTACCGGCCACGACAGTAGGGAATCACCCGAATAACAGATGACCCACACCGACCCCACCATCGCCCGCTGGCGGCGCATTGGCGCCACGTCCGGCAAGTCGTGGGTGTTGTTCAGCCACGACACGTGCGTCCTCTTCGACGAGGCGACGGGCGACCTCGCCGAGCGGGCGCGCGCATTAATGCGAGAATGGGGGCCTGTCCAGGTCGCCACGCCGTCGGCCGACTTCTCTGTGACGGCGCTCCGCGAGCCGG
>JAAYYY010000284.1 GCA_012515125.1 Chloroflexota bacterium | reverse complement strand
GGCCGGACGATTGGCGAGATGCCCTTCACCACCTGGTTTGGCCCCGGCGTCGTCGCCGACATCTCCGACCAGGTCAGCAATTCCAGCGTCTACACGCCGGAGATGATCACAAGCGTTGTGGACGTGCAACCCGGAGATATCCTCGTCGTTAAGACCGGCTGGCAGAAGTATGGCTGGAACAGCCCCGATTCCGACGAGTTCCGCTACATGATCCAGCATCCCGGCCCCTCGCCTGACTTCGCCGACTGGTGCATCGCCAACCGGATCAAGTGGCTCGCCGTAGACTGCGTGGCGATGGAGCACCCGATGAACACCATCCAGCGCGACTGGCATCCAAAGACCTTCGCCGAGGCCAACGAAAAGCTCAAAGCGCAATACGGCAAGGATTGGGACGAGATGTATCCCATCGAGCGCTACTACCAGGATATGCACCTCAACCTTTTCCCCAAAGGGATCATCCACGCCGAAAACCTGGGCGCCGAGCTGGCGGAGATGCCCAGCGGGCGCTACTTCCTGGCCTGCTTCATTCCCAAAGGCATGGAGCTGGCCTCCTGCTGGGCGCGCATGGTCGCCTTCCGGTAGGGGAGGAGAGGTCGATGGAGACACGCTATTTCGGCCGGCGCGTCAAGCGCAACGAAGACCCCCGGCTGCTGACCGGGCAGGCGCTCTTTACCGACGACGTAGACCTACCGGAGATGGGCCACGCCGCCTTCCTGCGCAGCCCGCACGCCCACGCGCGCATCCTCAGCATCGACATGTCGGCGGCTGAGGCGCTGGAGGGCGTGATTGCCGTCTACACTGCCGAGGATCTTGGCGACTACTGGCAGCCCGGCCCCCTGCTCGTCTCGCCGCCGCCGGTGGAGGGCATCGTCTTCAACGCGCGCACGCAGGTTCCGCTGGCGAAGGGCAAAGTGCGCTACGCGGGCGAGCCCGTCGCTATGGTCGTCGCCGAGAGCCGCTACATCGCCGAGGATGCCGCCGACCTGATCTGGGTGGAGTACGAGCCGCTGCCTGCCGTCGTCGATCTGGAGCAGGCCATCAGCGTGGAGTCGCCGCGCGTGCACGAGGACGTGGACGACGTGCCCGGCGTCGGCGCCAACGTCAACGCCCACGTCGTGCAGATCAAGGGCGACGGCGCCCGCTTTGACGCCATCGCCCGCAACGCCCATCTGGTGGTCAAACGCCGGCTTTATTACGATCACGGCACGGCAGCGGCCATGGAGAATCGCGGCGTCGTCGCCAGCTGGGACCGGCGCGACCAGCGGTTGACCATCTGGGACACGACGCAGGCGCCCGTCTTCATCCGCAACGGCATGGCTGCTCTGCTTGGCCTCTCCGAGCAGCAGGTGCGCGTCATCGCCCCGTTCATCGGCGGCGGCTTCGGCCCGAAGATCATGATGTTCTACCCGGAAGAGGTGCTGGTCCCCTGGGCCTCCATCCGGCTGCAGCGGCCGGTCAAGTGGATCGAAGACCGCAGCGAGAACTTCGTCGCCACGACGCAGGAGCGCGACCAGATCCACTGGGCAGAGATGGCCCTGGACACCGAGGGGCGCATCCTCGCCGTGCGCGACCGCTTCCTGCACGACGCCGGCGCTTACGCTCCCTATGGCCTGACTGTGCCCCTGAACAGCCAATGCACGCTGCTCGGCTGCTACGATATTCCCGCCTACTACAGCGAGTTCACGTCGCTCTTCACCAACAAGCCGATCGTCACCCCGTATCGCGGCGCCGGCCGGCAGCATGGCGTCTTCGTCATGGAGCGGCTGCTGGACATTGCCGCGCGCGAGCTGGGCATGGACCGCACGGAAATCCGCCGCCGCAACTTCATCCAGCCCGACCAGTTCCCCTACGATAACGAGATCATCTACCAGGATTTCGCCCCGGTGACCTATGACAGTGGCAACTACGAGCCCGGTCTGGATCTGGCGATGGAGCTGATCGGCTACGAGCAGTTCTTCCGTGAGACGAAGCCGGCAGCGCGCGCCGAGGGCCGCTATCTGGGGTTGGGGCTTGTCTGTTACGTCGAGGGGACCGGCATCGGCCCCTACGAAGGGGCGCGCGTTCAGGTGCAGAACAACGGCCGGGTCAGCGTCGCCACCGGCATCGGCACGCAGGGGCAGGGCCATTTCACCTCCTATGCCCAGATTGTGGCCGACCAGCTCGGCGTCGCCCCAACGGACGTAGACATTACCACGGGCGACACCGATCAGTTCCATTGGGGCGCGGGCACGTTTGCCAGCCGGGGCGCGGTCGTCGCCGGTAACGCCATCAACGAGGCAGCGCGGGACGTGCGCGAGAAGATTCTCAGGCTCGCCAGTCATCGGCTGGACGACGTTCCTGAAGATCACCTGGAGCTGGTCGAGGGGACCGTGCGCATCAGGGGCGTGCCGGAAAGCGCCATCCCTCTTGGCGAGCTGGCCCAGCAGGCCAACCCAATGCGCGGCGCCGTGCAGCCGGGCACCGAGCCGGGACTGGAGGCGACCAACTATTTCGGACCTAAATACGGCGCGACCGCCAGCGGTGTGCACGCTATGATTATCGAGATGGACCCGGAGACAATGGCTCTGCGCATCCTGCGCTACGTTGTCGTGCACGATTGCGGCAACGTGATCAACCCGCTCATCCTCGACGGGCAGATTCACGGCGGGGTCGCCCAGGGCATCGGCAACGCCTTCTACGAAAAGCTCAGCTTCAGCGACGACGGGCAGCTACTCAGCGGCTCGTTCATGGATTACCTGCTGCCCACGGCCCTGGAAGTGCCCCGGATGGAGGTCGGCCACGTCGTCACGCCCTCCCCGCTTAACCCGCTGGGCACCAAGGGGGCAGGCGAGGCCGGCGCCATCCCCGTCGGCCCGCTCTTTGCCCAGGCCATCGAAGACGCGCTCGACCACACCGGCGTGGAAATCCTGGAGATCCCGCTCAATCCGAGCCGCATATGGCATCTGGTGGCCGGCGAGAAGTAGCCGGTTCTGTCGCATGACCGGACCCACGTTCCTCGAACGGCTGCATGCCCTCTGCGAGCGGCAGCCGGACAAGGTCGCCCTGATCTTCCTGCCCGAAGAGGGCGACGGTGAGCGTCTGGCCGAGCGCCAAGCCATCACCTATGGCGAGCTGGAGCGGCTGGTGCGGCGGGGCATGGCCTTCCTGCAGGCGAAAGGGGTAGAGAAAGGCGACCGGGTAGCCCTGCAGCTCCCCAAATCGCTGCCCTTTATCATCCTGCACCTGGCCGTGATGCGGCTGGAGGCGATCAGCCTGCCGCTCAACCCCGGCTACCCACCGCGCGAGCTGCTTTATTTCCTCGACGATGCCCAGGCAAAGCTCTTCTTCGCCGCCGATACGGCGCGCTCCGCCCTCTCGCCTCTGCTGGCCGATCTCGGCAGTCTGGAGGAGACGATCTACCTGGACACAGCGAACGGCGCGGCTCTTGCCGCCCTGCTCGCGCCCTATGATCCGGCACAGGCCGCCTCGCTGCCCATCCCGCAGGAGCGAGACGCGACCTGCCTGATGATTTACACCAGCGGCACGACCGGCCGGCCGAAAGGGGCCGAGCTGACCCACGGCAACCTCACCGCCAACCTCGACGCCCTGCACGAAGCCTGGGGCTGGCGGGAGGACGACGTGCTCCTGCACGTTCTGCCTATTTTCCACGTGCACGGCCTGATCGTCGCCCTGCATGGTGCGCTACATGCCGGGGCCACTGCGCTGCTCCTGCCCTCCTTCGACGCCCGCCGCACGCTGCAGCTCCTGCAGGACGAGCGCTGCACCGTCTTCATGGGCGTGCCGGCCATCCACCGAAGGCTGGTCGAGGTCGAGGGCGCCGCCGGTTACGACCTCAGCCACATGCGCCTGCTGACGTCCGGCTCCGACCGGCTGCCCGACGACCTCTTTCACCGCTTCCGGGAGACGTTCGGCCACACCCTGCTGGAACGCTACGGCATGTCCGAAACTGGCATGCTCATCTCCAACCCACTGCACGGCGAGCGGCGCGTTGGCTCGGTGGGGCTGCCCCTGCCCGGCGTGGAAGTACGCATCGTCGATCCAGAGACAGAAGCGCCGCTGCCCGACGGCGAAGTGGGCGCGGTGCAGGTGCGCGGCGCCAACGTCTGCAAGGGTTACTGGCGCCAGCCGGAGAAGACGGCCGAAGCGTTCACCGCCGACGGCTGGCTGCGCACCGGCGACCTCGGGCTGCGCGAGCCGGATGGCTACATCACCCTCAAAGGGCGCTCCAAAGATCTGGTGATCAGCGGCGGCTACAACGTCTACCCGCCGGAGGTCGAGCTGGTACTCGCCAGCCATCCGGCCGTCGCCGCCAGCGCCGTCATTGGCTGCCCCGACCCGCAATGGGGGGAGCGGGTAACAGCCGTCATCGTCCCAAAGGCTGGGAGCGCGCCCACAGCCAGGGAGATCATTGCCTACTGCCGCGAACGTCTCGTTAGCTACAAGGCGCCCCGGCAGGTTATCTTCGTGGAAGCGCTCCCACGAAACGCCCTGGGCAAGGTCCAGAAAGCTGCTCTGCGCGAGACTATCTGTGGCTGAGCGCGTTCAGCCGGCCAGCGCCGCTACAATGGCCCTGTGCGCCGGCACCCGTTCGAGGAAGAGCCGGCGCAGCGCCGCGTCTTCGATCTGGGCCGCCTGAAGCTGCAATCGTTCGTAGGCCTGCCCCAGCACTCTGTTGGCACGAGCGTCGCCGGCGGCCCTGAGCACCTGGGCAAGGGACAGATAGACACGGAAGGGCTCGTAGCAGCCCGCCAGCTCATTCTCCCGCAGGTAAGTCAGCACCTTCTCGGCGTGGCGGCAGGCCTCCTGCGCCTCCCCCTGCTCCAGATAGAGCATCGCCAGGGCTGCGCGCGGCTCCTGCGCCATGACCCGTTCGCCGGTGCTCTCGAACAGGGAGATAGCCCGGCGATAATGCGCCGTCGCCAGAGCCGGTTCGCTCCGGCGAGCGTGGGCATCGCCGACGCGCATCGAGAGCCGCGCCTCCAGTGCGGGCAGGCCAACGCGCCGTGCCGGCAGCAACCCCTGCTGGCCAAGGTCCAGCGCCGCAGCCGTGTCGCCGAGCGCCAGCGCTACCAGAGCCAGATCGGCGAGGAAGGCCACCTGATCGACGAGTCCGGTGGCGCTTTGCAGCGCGGCGTGGCAGTAATGCCATGCCAGGTCGTACTGGCCCAGGGACCAGTGGTTCAGCCCCAGCGCATCCTGCAGCAGCGCCGTTGCCGCCTGATCGCCTACCGCCTGGCTGATCGTCAGCGCCTCCTGGAAGCGCTGCCCGGCCTCCACGAAGCGCCCCTGGAAGCGTTCCACGTTGCCCAGCAGGCGCAGTGCCGCGCTGGCGTGGCGCCGGTCGTTGGCGGCCTGGGCCATGGCAAGCGCCTGTCCCGCAAGTCGCCGGGCTTCGTCTGGTCGCCCCTGGCGCAGCCGGACCTTGCCGAGTGCGCGCAGCCCGTCTCCTTCGCTGCAGTGGTCGCCGCTGTCGCGGAAGCGGCGGGCCGCCCGCTGGAAGAGAGCTGCGGCCTCCTCGTAACGGCCACTGGCGAAGCGCAGCCGGCCCAGATGTTCCTGGATGCCGGCCTCGCGATGGCGGTTGCTAATCCGCCGGTAGAGCGCCTGCGCCTGACCAAAGTAACCTTCGGCCTCGTCCAGTTCGCCGCGCAGCCCGGCGTTGGCCCCCAGCGCCGTGAGCAGATGCCCTTCGGCCAGCAGGTCGCCTCGCGCTCGTTCCAGCGCCAGCGCCTGCCGGTAGTAGCTATCGGCCAGGGCTATTTCGCCGCTGCGCCAGGCCAACCGGCCCAGCAGGGCCAGGCTGCGTCCCTCAAGCCGGGCCGCGTCTGGAACGTCGTCGCCAATCGCCCGGGCAATCTCCAACGCCGCCGTGTACTTCTGGCGGGGAATATCGAGCGGCCCCTGTATCTCAATCGCCTCGCCCCACTGCAGAAAGCTCTCCGCCTGCCCGTAGGCATCGCCCACCTCTTCGGCCGTCGCCGCGGCGAGCTGAGCCACCCGGCCGGCCTGCTCGAACTGTCCCAGCCGGATGAGATAGAAAGCCTGTTTGCTCTGCACGCGGGCCAGCGCGACGCGGGCCGCCGGGCTCGCCTCGCCGGTCCCGAGCCGGGCATGGAGCTGTTCGGCCGCTGCAGCAAACAGCTCCGCCGCCCCACGGTACTGGCCCGTGTAGTGATAGAAGCGGGACAGGCCGTTGGCGCTCTGCACGATCAGGTTATACTCCTCGAGCGCCAGCATCATCTCCCAGGCCCGGCTGATGTTGCCCAGGTCAGCCTGGATCGCCCGGATGGTTTTCTCCGGCGCCGGCCCGTGCAGACCATCGGCCTCGGCGGCGATGAAGCCGAGATAATAGCGGCCGTAGCGTAACTGCAGCTCGCGCTGTTCGGCTTCGGCCCGCGCATCCCGGCCGATCACGTCCGGCCACTTCATTCGGACGAAACGGCGCACCAGCTCGTGCAGCTCGTACCGGCCTGACTGTGTCAGGCGCAGCATCGACTTGTTCACCAGCGACATGAGGATCGGCAGCGGCGCGCCGGCCACGGCCTGGGCTGCGTCGCGGCTGAAGCTGCCCCGAAACAGCGCGAGCTGGACCAGCACGCGCCGTTCGTGGGAGACGAGCAGCTCCCAGGAATAATCGAAGACGTTGGTAATGCTCTGGTGGCGGGCCGGCTCGCGGTGGAGCGGGCTCTGCAGAAAGCTCAGGTTACGTTCGATGGCCTCGGCGATCTCGGCGCTGTTGAAGTGACCGACCCAGGCCGCAGCCAGCTCGATAGCCAGCGGAATGCCGCCGACCAGCCGGCAGATGCGCGCGATGTCGCCAATGTTCTCCTCGTTCAGAGTAAAGCCGGCAAAGGTGCGCCGCGCCCGTTCCACAAAAAGCTGGAGGCTGGCGTATCGTTCTTCTTCAAATGCCGATAGCGCCAGCTCGCCCGCCTCGGGCACCGGCAGCTCGTCGAGCACCAGCAGCTCTTCAGCCGGGATACCCAAAGGCTCGCGAGAGGTGATCAGCAGCCGCACGTCGGGTGCGCCGTGCAGCAGCTCCTGAATCAGCGTGCGGCTTTCGGCCAGCGCCGTTTCCACGTTGTCCAGCAGCAGCAGCATCTCTCTGGGGCGCAGGTGGTCCAGCAGCTGCTCGCGTGTGCTCCGACGGCCGTGCAGCCGCAGGTCGAGGGCATGGGCCAGCGCGTTGGCCGGCAGTTCGCGGCTGATGGGAGCGCTCTCAGCTTCCTCGGGCAGCGCGACGAAGACAATGCCGTCCAGAAAGGTGCCTCGCAGCCGGTTCGCCGCCTGCAGCGCCAGATGGGTCTTGCCGATGCCGCCGGGCCCGACCACCGAAACGAGGCGGGCAGGCGAGTTCAAAAACCGGCCGGTCAATTCGGCCAGCTCTCGCCGCCGGCCGACCAGCGGTGTAACCGGCGCGGGGAGGTTATCGTGCGGCGCTTCGCCATTGGCCTCAGGAGGGAGTGCAGGCGCCCGCAGGGATGGCGCGAAAGTATGGCCGTGGCGCAGCTCGTGAAAGACCGCAAGCAGGCTATCGCCGGGCGACAGCCCCAGCTCGGCGTGGAGCTGCCGGCAGTAGCGCTCATAGTGGTCCAGCGCCTCGGCCGTCTGGCCCAGCCGGCGATAGAGCTGGAGGATCTGAGCATGAGCATCCTCGTCGAATGGATCCAGCCCCAGTAGCTGGCGGCAGCTCTCGAGAGCCGCCTGGAAGTCGCCGCGCTCTTCGTGAAACCGGGCCAGCCGCCGCCAGCCGTGAATCGCCCGGCCGTGCAGAACGGCGCGCTCGCCCTCCACCCACGCCATAAAGCGCTCGTTGCCCGGCAGCTCAAATCCGGCGAGAAAGCCATCCTGGTAGAGCGCCAGCGCCCGCATCAGGCGGCCCCCAACTGCCGTTGCCCCCGGCGACTGCTGCCGGGCCAGATGATCGGCCATAGAAAGGTGACGCAGGAACTCGTGCGCATCCAGCCAGTGCTCCTGTCTCTCGTCGAAGGCGATGACGTCCCGCGTGATCGTCAGGTAGTCGCCGAGCAGCTCGCGGCTGCGGGCCAGCAAGGTGCGCAGGTTAGAGCGCGCCTGTTTCGCCACGCGCCCTTCCCAGAACAACTGCCCCAGAGCCGTGCGTGGCTGGGGCTTGCCCAGCCAGGCCAGGTAGACGAGCAGCGCCTGCTCTTTCGGCGATAGCTGCAGGTGCAGAGGTCGCTCGTCGGCGAGAAGACGGAAGTCGCCCAACAGATGGATCTGTAACATATTTCCTTCTCTGGTCGAAAGGCGCACACAAGCGGTGAGCGAAACGCTCACCCCACGTTTTCAGCCGGGCGGAATGGGAAGCGGCGGTGAATGGCACAAACACCTGGATCAGCGTGCCGTCATTCTAGCATGAAACGCAACCAGTCCGAAAACACGGTTACGTTCGTCTGCCGGCCGGCAGTCTGGTACGCTTGGTGTCGCTGGCCCTCTTTCTGACAACTGGAAGCACACCTATGCGCCCTGTCAGCATTGTTGCTACCTATCAGCTACCCATCCGCAAACGGCACGATGCCAGCCTGCGAGTCCTCGGCGCAGAAGCCGTGCGTGGCGCGCTGGCGGCGGCCGGGCTGGAACAGGTTGACGCCCTCTACCTGGGAAATATGCTCAGCGACGAGCTGCAGTCCCAGAAACATCTGGCTGCGCTCATCGCCGACGAGGCCGGGCTGGCGGGGATCGAGGCGTTGCTCGTCCGGGCAGCCACGGCCAGTGGCGCAGCCGCGCTGCGCGTGGGCCACCTTGCCGTCGCCAGCGGGCTGGTCAACACCGCCGTCGTCGTCGGCGTCGAGAAGATGAGCGACCAATCCCCTGTGCTGGCCCTGGCAAAAGCGCTCGACGCCCGCTATGAGGTGCTGGAAGGGGCGACGATGCTCAGCCAGAACGCCCAGATCATGCAGCTTTATTGCGATCAGTACGGCATCTCCCCCGATCGTTTCGCCGGCTTTGCGCTCAACGCCCACCGCAATGCCCGGCACAATCCCATTGCCCTCTTCCACGACAAAGTCGTTACCGAAGAGACGGTGCTCAACTCCCGCTTTATCGTCCCGCCGCTGCGCCTCTACGACTGCGCGCCCATCTGTGACGGCGCGGCGGCGGTCGTCCTTGCGCCGACAGACGAGGCCCGGCGTTATAGCGACCTGCCCATACGTATTCTGGCGTCTACGGCGGCGACGGACCGCTTTCGCCTGGCCGACCGGCCGGAGCCGCTCCACCTGCGGGCTGCCGAGCGCTCGGCGCGGCGGGCCTTTCAGCAGGCCGGCCTGACGCTGGAGGACGTTGACTTCTTCGAGCTGCACGACGCCTTCTCCATCATGGCCTGCCTGCAGCTTGAAGCCGTGGGTTTTGCCGAACCGGGGACGGGATGGCGGCTGGCGGCGGAAGACGAGATAGGCCTGCAGGGCCGTATCCCTATTGCCACGCTGGGCGGCCTGAAAGCGCGCGGCCACCCCATCGGCGCGACAGCGCTCTACCAGGCCTGCGAGATAGTCCGGCAGCTAACAGGTACAGCCGGCGAGAACCAGCTCCCGGCGGCACATATAGGCATGCAGCAGAGTGTCGGCGGCGGCGGCTCCACCATCATCACGCACATTTTTGGCGCCTGATACCTTAGGACAGGAAGCCGGCCGGACCGGCGCCGAGTGAACGATGAACCTGAATCTTGCCGAACAGCACGTGCGGCGGGCTGGTGCGGGCGCGATTCTGCTGGCGCTGGCTTCCATCTTCCTGGGCATTGGCCGGGGACTGCGCCGGCCGGCTGCCGGGACCGCCGGCCGCTTCACGGTGTGGCTGCGGCGTCCGCTGTTTTTGCTGCTGACCGGGACCGGCTACTTCGCCCTCTGCTGGCGCCTATGGCGGCCCCTGCCTGTGGCTATCTCCCGGCCGCTGCGGGCTGCGGCGCTCATCGCCGGCTCACTGCTCTATTTTCCCGGATTAGCGCTCGTGCTCTGGAGCCGGCTTACCCTCGCCGAGATGTATTACGTTTCTGGTAGCTTCGGAGCGCAGCTCTTTACCGGCCACCGGCTGATCACTGGTGGACCCTTCGCCTACGTGCGCCATCCCATGTACCTGGGTATCCTGCTCGTCGCGCTGGGCGGGCTACTGCTCTACCGCACCTGGACCTTCGTCTTTCTGCTCGCAAATGTCCCCGCGCTGGTCATTCGGGCTTGCCGTGAGGAAGCCGCGTTGGCAGAGGCGTTTGGCGAGCAGTGGGCGACTTATTGCGAGCAAGTTCCACCATGGCTGCCCCAGATCAGGGTGAGCTAAACAGCTCCATCATCACCTACCTCTTCGGCGGCCAGGTCTAGAGTCAGGACCGTGCCGCGCCTCTGGCCGGATAACAGCAAACCCGGCCAGAGGCAAACGGCTGGACGAAGGCTTTAACCTTTAGTCATTCTTGATGACAGGTATGTAGACGAGGTAACCGGAGTCCCGGACGGTTACCGTGACAGAGTCGCTGGCGCTGACGACTACCTCTGTCTCGGCGTTGTCCGATACCGTCCCGGCGGGATCCTCCGGCGCGGACGCATAGGCTACGTTTTCGATCGGGTACACGCCGGTGACGGTAGCCGTGTTTGTGGTGGAGCCGTTGATGACGACATTGGGGCAGACGTAGGTCTGGGACTCCTGCGGAGCGAGCGTGATAGGCGTGCCCAACGCCGGCGAACAACCGCTCACGGCCGGATCGCTGACCATGACGTTGTTCAGGGTATAGCCGGCGCTGGTGTTGGTGACCGTGAGGGTATAGGTAACCGTCTCGCCGGCGCTGACCTCCGTCCGATCTACCGACTTTTGGATATCCAGTCCAATCCCGCTAACAATTGCGGCGCTGCAGAGCACGGTTCGACTGGCGCCGGCGCCGATATTGACGGTGATGTCCAGGTCGCCCGGCACACCATCGCAGACTGGATTGACGATGCCGGAGGGGAAGGCGTCGGTGATCGTAGTCGTCGCCGCGAGGTTGCCCGAATTGGTCACGCTAACCGTATAAGTGAGAGGGGCGCCGGGTGAGAGCGGCCCGGCGGGCGCGACTGTCTTATTGAGGCTCAAAACGGCGCCCGGCGCGGCCGGCAGGATGGTGAAGTTGGTGTCGGAAATGTCAAAGAAGATGTTGTTGGCGCACATCACCCGCACGCGCGCCTGGTTGGTGGGGTTGTTGGGGGCGACCACCGTGTGACTGCCGTCATTGGCCACGTTGGTAGCCAGGGTGATGGGATAGGTGTAGCCGCCGTCCGTAGACAGGGCGATATTGACTGCGCTGCAGCTAACCGGGGCGTCATCGGTGTTGGCTACGTCCCACGTGACAGGGGCGCTGACATTGCCAGTCCAGCTGAGCGCCGTATTGGGGTTGGTAACCCGGAAGGGGCCGGCATCGTCGGTGACCGCAAAACTGATCAGATCATCATGCACGCCGCCCCAGCCGGCATGATTGTCCCGCACCGTCAGGCGAAAGTTGAGCGGCCGCTCGTAGTTGGGCAATATCTCCCCAATCGTCTGCGTATTGTTCACGATATCGCTCATTCGGGGGAAGATACGGTAGGGAACCGCCTGGGACGGGAAGGAGCGGAAGAGCGGGGCGTTGCCGGATGGGCTGTTGGGGTCGCCGGCCGGACCCAGGTCATACTGCTCCCAGTTATAGCTCAACGTATCGCCGTCCGGGTCGCTGGCCGAGCCGGTCAGGATAAAGGGGGTATTGATGGGGATGGTGAAGCCGCCTGTTCCCGCATTTGCCACAGGCGGATTGTTGCCGGTGCCCGTAATGTTTGCACAGCTGTTGCCCTGTCCGGCGGTGGTATAGGCAACGATTTCCTGGATGCTGCGCGTGTGGAAATGGTCGTCGCTATTGGGCTGCAGGTTTTGGGCGCCGCAGATGCCGGCGTAAGCCATGATCGTGCTGCCGCTGCCCGGCTCAAAAGCGGCAGAGCTTACCCGATTGCCGCCGCCGCAGGAGCCGGCATTGCCGTTAAAGGTGTGGTTGGCGCCAAATTGATGCCCCATCTCATGGGCCACGTAATCAATGTAGAAAGGGTCGCCCACCGGGTCAGACAGGCCGGTAACCCCACGAGCCTTCGAGCCGGCAACGCAGGGAACGCCCAGCGTGGCAATACCGCCGCCGCCGGTGCTGAGCACGTGACCTATGTCATAGTTCCCGCTCCCGATAACGCTGTCCAGAGTGGTCTGGTTCTGACCCAACATGGCTGACCCGTTGCTGTTGGTATAGGGATCGGCGGAGGTCAGAAAGATGATCTGATCGTTGTTGTTGACGAGCACCATGCGAACCGCAACGTCTCTTTCATAGACCATATTGACCCGGTTCACCACGACGTTCAGTTCCGACAGAACATCCGATGTGTTGGGCGGACCAGGCTGGCTATGATAGGTGGAGTATTCGAAGGTGGTCGCCAGCGCCAGCCGGTAGGTGCGCAGCTGGCTGCCAATGCTGACCTCTGGTCTTTCGGCAATAAAAGCGGCGATTTGGGCCGCGACCTCGGGGTTGATCTCCGGCTCGTGCTGCTCGAACGGCCCGGCGGGGCGCCCGGTGAAGTCGGCGCGGGAATAACTGATGTAATGGGTAAGATCGCCGGCGCTGAAGGCGTCAATGTAGACGGTGGGGCCGCTGTTGGAGATGATGGCGTGGAAGCCTTTGTAGGTCCAGCCAAAACGGGCATACAGCGTCGGGTCGTCCAGGCCCCGGCCTACGTAGCTCTTGATTTCCGGGTATTTAGCCGCCAGCTCCGGCTCCATAACCGGCGATTCCACAAAACCAATGCGGGCCATACTGCCATCGGGCAACGGTAAGAAGATTTCGGCCACGTCGCTCTTGGCCGCCTCGCTGAATTCCATAGGGGCGGTAGCCAGAATAGCGTGAAGCGCATCGACATTCAGAGACAGTGTGCGGTAACTATCGGGAACGATTCGCCGCTCTCCCCGCAGGGCGACGTCCGCTTCGTCCACATCTGTCCAGAGCGGTGGATCGGCGGCGGCGTTTCGCCCGGTCAGGGCAACCCAGAAAATGGAGAAAAATATACTCAATAAGACAAGCGTGAAACGAAGACCAGGTCTGGGCGACTGGGCAGCGGAGCCGGATAGGGTCATTGGATTTCCCTCCTGAAATGGCACGGGAGCTGGCAGTTTGGATTGTTTGCCGTTGCTCTGTGGATAAGTGTCGGGCGCAATTATCTATCGGGGGACGCTGCCCGCCAAGGACGCGCCGCGCGGCGCTAGCGGCTGTAGCTGTCGAGCACGGCCAGCACGCCCGCGAGATTCCGCCCGGATTCACTGCCGTCCTTCGTCTCCAGCTCCACGACAATCGCCGGGATGCCCTGGCCGGCGGCCCAGGCGCTGGCGTCACCCGTGACCTCGTAGGCGGTGAATGGCCCCACAGGATAGCCGGAGGCCTCCCCGTATGTCGTGGCGAGCAGACCTGAGCCGGCATCCTGCCCCTCGCAGCTTGCCGGCGCGACGAGATTCGCCATGCTGTGCCAGAAGACGACGGCCCGGGGTGAGAGCGCCAGCAGATAGTCGCGGATCGCTCGCGTTTCCGGCTCCGAGAAGGGCGCGCTGCCGGGATCGACGCTGCGCCCGCCCCAGCGCGCCGACGGGGACCATTCGCAGTCCCAGTTGCGGTTGAGATCCACGCCGTTGTCGTTGAAGCGGCCGGGCTGCGTCGGCTCAGCCACCCATTCCGGCAAAAAACGCCCGGCGCTTCCTGTGACGCGGAAAAGGCCGTCCGGGTTGGCGGCAGGAATAATGTCGATGGTCACCCGGGCGGGAATGTCCTCCCGATAGGCGTTGAAGTAGTCGATAACCTCATGGGCCAGGAGCACGCTGTTCCACTCGAAGCCACCGTGGATGCCGCCGACGAAGACGACGTGATTGGGCCCATCGCCAAAGGAGAAAACCTCGATAGCCCGCCCGCCGGCCGAGAAGCCGATAATGGCGTAACCGTAGTCAAAGTCGGGCAAGAAGGCCGGCGTGGAGGCATCATCCGGCGGCGGGATGAGCAGCTCCTGCCCTTGCTGGAGCTGGTTGGCGTCGGCAAGACCATTCGCCTCTACGAGCGCTTCCACCGCAACCGAGTAGAGCGCGGCAATTCCCAACAACGTCTCCTCGGCCTGCACCACGTGGCTGGCGTAGGTCGGGGTCGGTGGGAGCGGCGAAGGGCTTGCCGTTGCTGTTGCCGCAGGTGCGGGCGTCGCCGTTGCCGTCGAGCTGGGCAGCGCCAGAGGCGCCGCCGTCACGCTGGGTGTAGCTGAGGGCGCCACCAGAGCCAGCGCCGGGAGGGTGCTTTGCGCCGTACGAGTGGGCTCAGGAGCTGCGTCCGGAGTACAGCCGGCGACAAGGCCGAGTACGAGACACGTAAACAGCAGGCCCCCACGGCAGGCGAGGCGGCAATAGCTCATGGGTCGGGGAAATCGCGGAAAATGCCGTCGTCGTCCACTTCGGAGGCGAATTCGTCAAAATCCATATTGGCGATTGACAGGTTGTTTTCAATGGCCTGAATCCCGGTGGGTAAGGCCCGGAACGACCGGCCCCTGCGCGCACTCAGGTCAATCACCAGCAACGGATGCTCCGGATGCGTCATCGCCACGTGATCGGCGACGACGATGAAACTGTGGCTATAGCCAGCCGGAATGAGCGCAAGTAGCCGCACCATGTCGAGGCCTTCATAGGCCGGGTCGTCAAGAAAATCAACGTAGGCCTGAAAGCGATAGGCGCCGACGGGCCTGCGGATGGTGGCGCAGATTTCCCTCCAAGCTGTCTCATCGCCGAAGTCGGACCGCAGCACCAGGGGGTTTTCCGTTTGGGGAATCGATTCCATTAGTTGAAAAAGAATCTCCGTTGGGCGAGCCGGACAGGGCGGGCACGCGGCGACATGGACAGAAGTCTCCGTTTCTTTCATCTTCCGTGCAAAAGTTCACGCAGACCTGCGCGAACTGCTTGACATTATATAACTATATAGTATTATATCTATATAGATATATTTTTTCATCTTGGGGTCCATCCAGAGACCCGAACATGTGACAGGAGAGACGCTATGAACAAGAGAATACTCGTGCTTGGTGCGACGGGATTTGTCGGCGCCCCGGTTGCCAGACAGCTTCACACTGACGGTTTCACCGTCCGGGCCCTGGTACGAGATCCCCGCAGGCTTCCGGGCGACAACTTCGAGACTGTTGTCGGAACCTTTGAAGACGAAGCGACCCTGAAGGCAGCATTGGCCGGCTGCGACGCCGTCCACATCAGCGTGCCCTGGCAGTTCGAGCGCCGCGTGGTCGAAGACGTAGTCACCATTCTCTCCCGGCAGGGGCGCAAGCATGTCAGGATCAGCTACATCTCCGGCGCGACCGTGCTGCCGGAGAACAGCGGGCACCCGCTGTGCGACGAAAAACTTCGAGCCGAGGAAATCCTCGTGCAGAGCGGCATAGCATATACTATTCTGAAACCCAACTGGTTCATGGATGCCCTTGCCCTGTTCGTCCGCGATGGGCGGGCGACTGTCTTCGGCCGGCAGAGACAGCCCTATCACTTCCTCGCCCTGGCCGACTACGCCTGCGCAGTCTCCAGAGCCCATCAGATGGAAGCCGCCGCCAATCAACGGATTGTGCTTCACGGTCCGGAGGCGCTGCTGATCAGCGACGCCCTTCAACGCTATTGCGATGCCTTTCACCCGGGTCTGAAAGTGACAACCCTGCCCATCTGGATCGGAAAAGCGCTGGCTGTTATGATGAGAAGCGCGGAGATGAAGCAGTTCATAGATATGATGGCTTACTTTGAGAAGTCGCCGAAAGTCAGCGAATTGTGTGAGACCGGTCCGATCCCTGCCGCACCGCTCACAACACTTGATGACTGGCTGCGAGGCAGGCGCTCATAGCAGCCGGTAAAGAGCTGTAGCCGAACAGGGGTTCAAATGCCACTCGCCCACGCCATCCTCGGCTTTCTCGAATACCAGCCGACGACAGGCTACGATCTAAAGAAACATTTCGATCAATCGGTTGCGCATTTCTGGTCGGCAACCCAGAGTCACATCTATAAGGCTCTGGAAGATCTGGAGAAACAGGGCTTTGTGCAATCACAGCTCATCCCCCAGGAGGGCAGGCCCAATCGTAAGCAGTACGCAATCACGGAAGCCGGAAAGGACGAGCTGCGTCGCTGGGTATCGACTCCCCTGCCCCTGGAAGCCAAGCGCGAGGCATGGCTGATCCAGATCTTCTTTGCGCACGGTGTGACCAATGCAGACATCGCCCGGCTGATAGAAAAACGGATTGAAGCGATTCGTGCACAGCTTGCTCAATACGAAATCGTCCAGGCGACCATCGACGAAAATGACCGGCAGGTCGGCGTAGAACGCCTGCGCCAGCTCTGGCAGTTGACGCTGGATTACGGCATCAACCATTACGAAAACGAGATCGCCTGGCTGGAGAAAATCCTGCCTCGTGTTCGCGACCTGCCAGAGATGGAGCCGCCACGTACGCCAGGCGAGGGATGATAGCAGGCGTGATGGGCGCAGTCTGAGAGCAAGTCAGAGGAGCAAGAGACCGGCGACCACACCGACGACGAGGATAAGCAGAAAACCGGGCAACAGCGCCCGGCGCAGGGCCGGCGTGCCGGTCGCCAGCACAATACCGCCCTTCGTCACTGTATTCGCCAGGGCGGCAATGAGCACGCCGCGCGCCGCCATCGTCAGCTCCAGCCCGTCGCCGCCCGCCGACAGCTCCGAAAGCGAGAGGGCGACGGCGTCAATATCGGCCAGACCGGCTATCAGGCTGGAGAGATAGATGCCCGTTTCCCCAAGGTAATACTCCCCGGCCCGCGAGACGATCAGTACGACGGTGAAGATCAGGGCGAACTTGATGGCTGTGGATAACTCGAACGGGTTGCTGAGCGCCACCTGCTCGTGATCATCCTCACGCCGGCCAAAGAAGTAGAGGTAGACGGCGTACAGCAGGCCGGCCCCAGCCGCCAGCGCCATCGGCAGCCAGACGACTTCCAGCAGCGCGCGGTTCACCGTGCCCACCTCGACCAGCGCCCGCACAAACATCACCATCCAGGCCAGCATGATCGCCAGGGCAAAGGATGGCGAGAATTCGGCGTGCTTCTGGCTGCGCTGGGCAAAGCTGAGCGTCGTCGCCGTGCTCGAGGCCAGGCCGCCCAGCAGCCCGGTCAGCGTAATCCCCTCGCGGGCGTCGAGCAGCTTCATCAACACGTAGCCCAGGAAGCTGATCCCCGAGATGAGCACGACCAGGAGCCAGATCGTGTACGGGTTCAGCACGTCAAACGGCGGCGGGCCGAAGGTCTCGTCGGGCAGCACCGGCAGGATGATCGCCGTGATCAGCGCGAACTTGAGCACGGCGAAGATATCTTCGCGGGTGAGCCGCTCGACAAAGCCATGCAGCTCTAGCTTGAGCGACAGCAGGCCGGTCGTGATGACGGCGAGCGCCACAGCCAGCACGACCTGATTCCAGTAGGCGAGCGCTCCCGCCAGTACCGTGACGAGAGCTGCGACCTCCGTCGTCATGCCCGCATCGCCGCGCGACGCTGTGACGTAATAGCCCACGGCGATAAGCAGGCCGAGCGGAACGATGATGCCCACAAAGGCCCACGGCGCGTCGAGCAAGTCGGCAATCATCGCCGCCGCTGCGCCGACGAGGGCCATCAGGCTGAAGGTGCGCAGCCCGGCAAACATCGAAAGGCGACCTTCGCGGATCCCGTACTGGTCGGCCGTGTACTCACGCTGCAGGCCGATGAGCAGACCGATAAAGAGGGCGACGCCGAAGCGGTAGAAGAGGCTGGCTTCTGTGGTCACATCTATCCGTTGCCCGTATTCTAACTGATTCACCCGCGCCGGCCTATGAAGCGGCTGCCAGATGCCGCTGCGCTGAAAAGATGCTAGGATAGCGCCGACGAACGTGCCCAGAGGAGGAAGCAGCCATGACCCCGCCAGAAGACGCTCTACATACCCTGGATGTCCCCCAACGGCTCCTGCTTGGACCCGGCCCCAGCACTGTGCCGCCCCGTGTCTACCGGGCGATGATCGCGCCGGTCGTCGGCCATCTCGACCCGGCCTTTGTCGCCGTAATGGACAGCATTCAGGCGCTGTTGCGCTATCTCTTCCAGACAGAAAACGCCCTCACCCTGCCCATCTCTGGAACCGGCAGCGCCGCCATGGAGGCCGCCGTCGTCAACGTCGTCGAGCCGGGGGATGACGTGCTCGTCTGTATCAACGGCTACTTTGGGCAGCGGATCGCCGCCATGGCCCGGCGCTACGGCGCCAACGTGCAGACGATTGAGCGGCCCTGGGGCGAGGTCTTCACAGGCGACGAGGTTGCCGCTGCACTGGAGCGCCGCCCGGCAAAGGTCGTCGCCGTCGTACATGGGGAAACCTCGACCGGCGCCGCCCAGCCAATCCCGCCCATAGCGAAGGCGGCCCACGACTTCGGCGCGCTTCTGCTAGTCGATGCCGTCGCCAGCCTCGGCGGCGTCCCGGTTCTCGTAGACGAGTGGGGTATCGACGTCTGCTACAGCGGCTCGCAGAAATGCCTGAGCTGCCCGCCCGGCGCCAGCCCGATCACCCTGCGCCCGCGCGCCGTGCAGAAGCTGGAGCAGCGGCAGACGCCGGTGACGAGCTGGTATCTCGACCTGCTGTTGCTCCGTGAATACTGGGGCGCGCCGCACAAGTACCACCATACCGCGCCCATCTCCACGATGTATGCCCTGTACGAGGGGCTCCGGCTGGTCGCCGAGGAGGGGCTGGAAGCACGCTGGGCTCGCCACGAGGATGCCGCTCGTCTCCTGTGGCAGGGGCTGGCCGAGCTGGGCATGCCCCCCCACGTCGCCGAAGAACACCGGCTCGTCTCCCTGACCACGCCCCGCCTGCCCGGTGGCATCGACGAGGCTGCCGTGCGCCGCCGCCTCCTGCTGGAGTACAACGTCGAGATTGCCGGCGGCCTGGGCGAGCTGGCGGGCAAGGTCTGGCGCATTGGCCTGATGGGCTACTCGGCGCGACGCGAAAACGTCCTGCTCCTTCTGGCTGCCCTGCGCGCCCTGCTATGAGCCATCCTGCAGCCCGGCCTGAAACGGCATTCAACTGGGCCATCTACGCCGATGCCACTTTTGCCGGCCTCTCCGTCCTTATCCCGATCCCGCTGGTGGACGTGGCCTTTGAGCAGCTCTTCCGGCGGCGCATGCCCGGAGCGATTGCCCGCGCCCGCCGCCGGCCAATACCGCGCGACGTCGTCCGCCTGCTCAACCGCTTGGGCTGCTCCCCGGCGGCCCTCCTGCTCTTCCCGCTCTGGCTGGCCTTCCTGCTCCTGAAGCGCCTCTCCAAAAAGATCCTTTACTTCCTGACGGTTAAAGACGCCGTGGATAGCCTCAGCGCTTACTGGCATCGCGCCTTTCTGATCGACTACATGCTGCGCGCCGGTCATCTGGATAGCCTGGCGCAGGCGCAGCACGCCGAGCAAGCGCTGGCCCAGACCCTCGCCGGAGTGCGCGAGAGCCCGCTGACGACGTTGGCCCGGCAGGTGGTGCGCCAGACCTCCCGTGTCTTACGCCGGCTGTGGTCGGCCGTGCGCCGCAGGCCCGAAAACGCTGCGCCGGCCCCCGAAAAGGAGACGATGGCGGCAACGTGGAGCCGCTTTCAAAGCTACCTCGAAGAGGTCGCGGCGCGCTACCAGGCCCATTACGACGCTTCCCAGGTCGTCGTAATGAGCGAGTAGGGCCGGTTTCCAACCCGCTGTCAGACTAGAAACCGGATCTACTCGACCGCAGCCCTCTCTTTGACCTGCGCCATCGCCATCTGCGGCGCGAAGCTGCTGCCCGCGTAGAAGCCGTCGCGGATCGAATCGGCAATCCCCTGGAAGATCCAGCGCGCGTAGCGGCCTACAGGGTAAACGTCGTGGGCTTCCAGCGCTTTCATCGCCTGGCTCTTCCACTTCGACTGCGGCCACGACCAGGTGTAGGCCACGTCAATCCAGGTCAGATCGACCACTTCCGCTTCGCCAATGTAGCCCCAGCCCTGCAGCTCCTGCACCACGGCGTCGGCATAGGCCAGCACCTCCTCCGGCGTGGGCGGCGTCTGCCCGCCCACAAAAGCGCGCTCCACGTAAATGCTGGCGGCGCTCGCCTGATTGCCGAAGCCGTTCGACCGTTCTCGGCTCTCCGGCCGATGCGACCGGGGCAGGAAGGAATGGTCCACGTTGTCGTAGAAGCCGACGCGATGGAAGCCGGCCTCGCTGCGCGGGATGTAGAGCCAGTGCTCGCTCGGGCATTGCTCGCCACGGCGCGCGCCGACGTTCAACACCAGTACCGACGTGTACGGATCGGGGCGGGCTTCCACGCTCAGGCCGGTCATCTCCATCATCTGATTCAGCGGCAGGGTCGAGATCAGCGAGCGGTAAGGCATGGTTTCCCCGTCCGCAAAATGCAGCTCGCGCGCTTCGACGTCAATCGCCGTTACGCGCTTGCCGTAGCGCACGTCGGCCTGGGCGGCCATCCGCTGCGCCAGTGCGTTCAGCCCATCCTGGGGGTAGACGAAGGTCACGTTATAGCCGACCGCTTCTACGGCCCTCAGAGCGCCGTCAATCGCCTTGTTGAGATTCACCGGCGATTTGTAGGCATCCTGCGGGGCGATCTCCTTATAAAGGCCCGCCGTATAGAGATCGTGGAACGGCTTGAAGAAGAGCTCGCACAGCGTATGGCCGAAGCTGCCCTCCAGCCACTCCTCCATGGTGCGGAAGCCGTTGCCCGGAACAGCCAGCTCTTTCAGTGCCCTGGTAACCACATCCGGCTTGAGGAAGCGCAGATGATTTTGCAGCGGATAGGGCACATAGAGCCTGTCCTCCGGGAAATAGACGGCAGAGCTGCGCTCGTAGCGCCTGACCGGCGCCAGCTTCTCGATGAAGCGCAGGATGGTGGAATCGCCGCCGAAGATCCAGTGCCCGCCGCCGATCTCAAAACGGTAGGCCTCGCCGTCGGCCGGCGCTTCGAGCAGCCGCTCGCTATCGTTCGGGCGAACGTAATAGGAAGAACAGATGCCTCCCGGCGCTTCCTGGGCTTCCAGAACCGGCAGCCCGGAACTCATGCCCGCCGCCAGACCGGTCATGCCGCCGCCCAGGATGTAATCCCCTTCGCTTGTCTTATGCTTCATTGTTTAGCTCCTGATACAGCCTTCGCGGGCGAAGCCGCACATTACTGGTAGTCCGTCACGCTACAACTCTAGCCGCCCCAAAACGGCAAAACATTAGG
>JAAYYY010000283.1 GCA_012515125.1 Chloroflexota bacterium | reverse complement strand
GTCACCGCCGACACGGCCCAGACCCCCGACGAAGGCATGACCACCGGCAGCATGTCGCTGGAGACCAGCGGCGCGGCCCTCCGTTGGGCTGCCGCAGCGGCCCGCCACCACCTGCTCATCCTCGCCTTTGAAGAGCTGGAGGCTGCCGGCCCTGAAGCCCTCGTCGTCCGCGACGGCACCGTAAGCGACCCTGCCGGCGGGCGCAGCACGACCTACTGGCAGCTGGCCGGCGGGCGCCGCCTCGGCGTCGAGATCACCGACGCCATCCACCCGCAGCCGCCCACCGCCCATACCGTCGTCGGCGCCCCTGCCAAACGCCTCGACCTTCCGGCCAAAGTCGCCGGAGAGCCAGTCTTCGTCCACGACATCACCCTGCCCGGCATGGTCCACGGCCGGGTCGTGCGCCCGCCCCAACCCGGAGCGCGCCTGCGGTCCGTCGATACCGCGCCCGTCGAGCAGATGCCCGGCGTGCTCGCCGTCATCCGCGACGGCAGCTTCCTGGGCGTGGTCGCCCGCCGCGAGGAGCAGGCCATCGCCGCCGCCGAACAGCTGCGCCACGCCGCCGTATGGGTCGAAGCCCCGCTGCCGCCCCCAGCGCTCGCCTACGCCGCGCTCTACGACCAGCCGCCGGCCTCCTTCCCCGTCGTCAGCGGCGCCGCCGTAGAAGGCGCGCTCCCGCCGCCTCCTCCCCTGCCGCCTGCCGCGCAGACGCTCAGCGCCACCTACGAGCGCCCCTACCAGATGCACGCCTCTCTCGGCCCTTCCGCTGCCGTGGCCCTCTTCCGCGACGGCAAGCTAACGCTCTGGATCCACAGCCAGGGCGTCTACCCCCAGCGCGCCAACATCGCCCACGTTCTCGGCCTCGACGCGGACGACCTGCACGTCATCTATCGCCACGGCTCCGGCTGCTACGGCCACAACGGCGCCGACGACGCCGCGCTGGATGCCGCCTTACTCGCCCGCTCGCTCCCGGGCCGGCCCGTCTCCCTCAAATGGACCCGCGCCGACGAGCATGGCTGGGAACCCTACGCGCCGCCCATGCGCATCGGCCTGCAGGCCGGCCTCGACCCCGCCGGGCAGATCGTCGATTGGCGCCAGGACATCTGGAGCCCCGCCCACTTCGGCCGCTCGCGCACCGGCGAGGGCATTTCCGGCCTGCTCGCTTCCTGGCACCTGGAAAAGCCCTTCGCCCCGCCTCCCTCCCTCCCCGAGCTGGGCCTGCATAGCGCTGCCCACCGCAACGCCGACCCCCTCTACACCTTTCCCCGGCGCGTGGTCAAGCATCAGCTCCCCCGCAGCCTCTTCCGCGTCTCCTCCCTGCGCAGCCTCGGCGCCTTCGCCAACGTCTTCGCCATCGAGTCCTTCATGGACGAGCTGGCCCACGCCGCGGGCGACGATCCCATCGCCTTCCGCCTGCGCCACCTTGCCGACGACCGCGCGCGGGCCGTCCTCGAGGCCGCCGCTGCTAGGGCAGGCTGGCAGCCCGGCCACGCCGCCGGCGGCCAGGGGCGCGGGCGCGGCGTCGCCTTCGCCCAGTACAAGAACCGCCAGACCTATGCCGCCGTCATCGCCACCGTCCGCGTGGATCGCCAGACCGGGCAAGTCCAATTCGAGCACGCCGTCATCGCCGCCGACGCTGGCCTCGTCGTCAACCCCGATGGCCTCGCCAACCAGCTCGAAGGCGGCTTCGTCCAGGCCGCCAGCATGGCCCTCTACGAAGCGGTGCAGTGGGACGAGACCGGCATCACCAGCCTCGACTGGGAAAGCTACCCCATCCTGCACTTCTCCAACGCCCCCGTCGTCGAGACCGTCATGCTCAACCGGCCCGACCAGCCGCCGCTCGGCGCGGGAGAGGCAGCCACAGGCCCGGCGCCCGCCGCCATCGCCAACGCCATCTTCGCCGCCACCGGCCTCCGCTTGCGCACCCTGCCCCTCCAGCCCGCCTTGCAGCAGGCCATGGACCAGAGCGCTCGCGCCCCCGCCTGATCATCCCCGGCCCGCTACAGCTCCACGCCCCACTCCTCGCCCAGCTCGTCCAGCGCCTGCGCGATCGCCGCCATCGCATCCGCCTGCTCCGACCCCAGCCTCTTCTCCGTCTCCATCAGCGCCGCCACCGTGCGCAGCGCCTCCAGCATCAGCGGCGCAAACCGCGCCAGCTTTTCACCGGCCCCCATCGCCCCCAGCAGCCGCCGCGCCACGATCCGCGCCGCCGCCACCTCCCCCTTCACACTCAGCCGGTCATAATGCGCCTCAATCGCCGCCAGCTCCCCATCCGTAAACAGCGGCTCATACACCACCAGCCCCTCCGGCACCGTCTGTCCCACCTCGCTCCCCTTCCGGTGCGCCACGCACAGCGTCCCCCCGCGTTTCGCCCACGCCTGGCACCGCGCCCCCGTCCGGGTCGTCGCCTCGCACCGCACCCCGGTCGCCATCCCCTAACCTCCCGCTTCCCGCGCCACCAGCTCCCTCACCCCGCCCCCCGTCGCCTCACTCACCACCACCGTCCCCAGCCCGCGCCGCGCCCGCACCATCGCCCCGATCAGCCGCACCGCCCGCAGCAGCAGCCCCGCCGCCCGCGCCCGCTCCTCATCCGCCAGCCCCGGCTCCCCCAGATACGCCAGCAGACCCTGCACCTTCAGCCGCATCACAAACAGCTCCGCCCCCAGCGGCCTGCCCTCCCGCGCCATCGCCGTCACATACGCCGCCTCCACCGCCGAAAAATACGGCAGCCGCCGGTAATACCCATGCTTCAAATGCGGATGTCCCGCCCCCCCGTGCGCCACACAGAGCAGCGGATCGCGCCTGCCAGAATGGCAGGCAGCTTCCGGCCCGCCTTCCTCCGCCCGCGCCCACCGCTTGCAACGCTCCCCCGCCAGCGTCGTCGCCTCACACCGCCGCCCCTCCGGCGGAACCGGAAACACATACCCCGGCACGTGCCGCACGCACAGCCACCGCCCATACCGCTCCCGGCTGTCCGCCAGCGCCCGCCGCCGGCACCCCTTCCCCCGCGCCGTCACCTCCTCGCAGACCGGCCCCCGCACCCCATGCATCACACACAGCCACCGCCCCAGCCGCGCCGCACTGTCCCGCATCGCCCACTGCCGGCAGCGCATCCCCTCCCGCGTCACCGCCTCACACTGCCTTTCCCCCACCGGCCGCGCGATTCCCCGCTCGTGCGCCACGCAGAACCGTCCCCCTCCTGCGCGCATCACCCCCCGGCGGCAGCGCATCCCCTCCCGCGTCACCGCCTCACACTGCTGCTTCACCACCACAGGCCGTCGCATAGCTACCCCCACTAACTCCTACCCCCATCCTACCACCTCGCCCCGGTCCCACGTCAATCCCCCAAAAAAGCTGTTAGCCGTAAGCCGTTAGCTATTAGCCCGCTCTTTTGACGCCCGGCGGTACCACGGTTAGGAAAAGCTAGCCAGGGCATGCAGGGTCAAAGCCGTAGCGGAGTGAGTATGTCAACTGTCCAGCAATACCTGAAGAAAATTGAACAACAACTTGTGTTAGGCAGCGCCACCGAACACACACACCGGCCAACTCTGAAGGAGTTGTTGGAAGGCTGTTCTCCCGGCGTTGTGGCAATCAACGAACCCAAACGGATCGCCTGTGGTGCGCCAGATTTAGTTGTGCTGAAAAATGACCTGACTGTTGGTTACTTGGAAGCCAAAGACGTCGGTAAGCCGTTGGACGAAATTGCCCGGTCTGAACAGCTGAAGCGTTACCGGGAAGCCCTCGGCAACCTGATTCTGACCGACTACCTGCGTTTCATCTGGTACGTGGATGGAGAAGAACGGCAGCGGGTGACGGTTGCGACTCAGGGCCAGGGCGGCCGGCTGAAGATAAGCCAGAACGGTATAACAGAACTGGGCATACTGCTAGATGAATTCCTGGCCCAGAAGCCCCAGGACATTACCTCGCCTTCTGTTCTGGCAGAACGGATGGCTAAACTAACTCATCTGATTCGGGACATCGTCATTCAAGCCTTTCAGCGGAATGAAGCCTCTCAGCTTCTAACGGACCTTCGCTTGGCAATGGCCCAGACCCTTCTTCCCGACCATTGACGAAGCCATTCCGAAATGGCCCATTGAATAAAGCGAAGACCAAGTACGACAACCCCTAACCATCAGTCGGCTCTCCAACCCAACGCCCAAACAAAAAGACCTCACAGGTCACCAAACCTGTGAGGTCTTCACCCTCCAACGTGTTTCAACACGTTTTCCCTCTCAGACGCCGAATTCATTCGGCGGCTTGTCGTCCGGGCGGGGGTCATTCGGCGGCTTGTCGTCCGGGCGGGGGTCATTCGGCGGCTTGTCGTCCGGGCGGGGGTCATTCGGCGGCTTGTCGTCCGGGCGG
>JAAYYY010000282.1 GCA_012515125.1 Chloroflexota bacterium | reverse complement strand
CGTCTCCAGCGAGCTGCCGACGGCGGCGGTGATCCGGTTGAGCTGTTCGAGCTGGGCCTGGGCCTTTTCGCGCGTCTCCATCTGTTCCTGCAGGATGGCGTTGGCATACGTCAGCTCGGCGGTGCGTTCGGCGACGCGCCGCTCGAGCAGCGCCGCCTGCTGTTCGCGCTCCTGGAGGTAGTCGCGAACCTGATACTGGCGGCGGCGGGCGCGCAGCGCGGATTCGAGCACGCTGACCAGGGTCAGGGTGTGCACGGGGCGGCGCAGGACGGTGACGTTGTGCCCGGGGAGCAGTACGGTGGCGCCGGCGAGCATCGCCGTGGGGCCGGGCCCGGCGGAGAGCAGGATGATGACCGGCAGGTCGGACCAGCGCGGCTGTGCCCCCAGATACGCGTCGAGGCGGCGCAGCATCTCTCCGGTGAGCGTCTCTTCGGTGAGCAGCAGCGCGCCCGCGCCCTCCTGCAGGGCGTCGAAGAGCGCGCCAATGCCGTCGGCTGCTTCAGCCTGGATGCCGGCGCCCGTGAGGATATTGGCGATAACGGCAGCGTCGCGGCCGAGCGGGGCAAAAAAGAGCACGCGCTCGCCAGGGTCGTCGGTGATGGTCATCCTAGAGGGCCTCCGGATCGCGGGCTTCCAGCCCGCCGCGGTGCGGGCAGGCGCGCTCCGCCGTCGTCACTCCAGCCCATCCTCGACGCCAACGCTGGGGTCGCGAAAATCCGGGTTGCCGGTGAAGATGCCGCGCAGCGAGTGCAGGGGTGGGCTGACGGCGATGCCGCCCGGCATGATACGCAGCTCGCGGATCGTCCGCTCGTGGGCGCCGTGCCGCTTCTTCAGCACGGAGATCGCCTTGCGCAGGGCGCCCCGGGCCTCGAAGTGACGGATGAGGATGACGGTATCGGCCAGGTAGCTGAGGTCCAGCTCCTCGCGCAGCCGGTCGCCGTACATGCCGTGCTGGTTGACGATGAGGATGCTGAGCACGCCGCGCTCGCTGAGGTAGTTGAGCAGGTCGTGTGTCTGGTTGATGAGCAGCTTTTCCTCGGTCATGGCGCGCAGGTAACCCGTCAGGCTATCGAGGACGACGACGCGCACGCCCTCCTCCTCCACCAGCCGCCGGATGTCGCCGGCGAACTGGCCGGGCGAGATTTCGCCGGTCTCCACGGGGCGCGCGGTCAGCCGGCCGTCCTCTACGTAGGGCTTGAGGGGCACGCCGATGTCCTGGCTGCGCTTGTAGAAAGTCTCGGGCCGCTCGTCAAAGATGAAGGCGGCGCCGCGCAGCCCGTTACGCAGCGCGGCTTCCAGGTAGACCGACGCAATGGTACTCTTGCCGGTGCCGGAGCTGCCGGTAATGAGGCAGGCGGTGCCCATTTCCATGCCGCCGCCGAGCAGCGCGTCCAGCTCCGCGTCGCCGCTCGCGATCTGGTCCCAGCCGGCGTGTTCGGCGTCGCGCTCGCGGCGGGGGCGCGGAAAGACGCACACGCCGCCCCGCTCGATGACCATATCGTGCCAGCCTTCGTGATAGTGGCGCCCGCGCAGCTTGGCGATCTCCAGGCGGCGGCGGGCGGCGCCGTAGTCCGGAGCCCAGCGCTCCAGGCGGATGATGCCGTGGGCCAGGCTGTCGAGCACGCGGTCCGCCTCGTCGCGTACGTTGGTGTCGGTGAGGATGGCGGTGGCCTGGATTTCTTCCAGAACCTTGCGCAGGGTGAGGAGCTGCCGGCGGTAGCGGATGGGGTGTTCCGCCATCAGGCGCAGCTCGGTGACGGCGTCGAAGACGACGCGCTGGGGCCCCGTGGCGCGCAGCCGCTCGACAATGTCGTCGGTCACTTCGCTCAGCTCCACTTCGGCCACGGGGAAGATGGTCTGCGTATCCTGCATGCGCCGCATGACTTCGGCGGCGGTCACCTCGTAGATGTCCACGCCCTCCAGCGACCAGCCGTGGGAAGCGGCGACGTGCAGCAGGTCGTCGCGCGTCTCGGCCAGGGAGACGAGCAGGGCCGACTCGCCGCGCCGGGCGCCCTCGACCAGGAACTGCATCCCGATCGTCGTCTTGCCGCTGCCCGCTTCGCCCTGCACCAGGTAGAGGTGGCGGGCGGGCAGGCCGCCGCGCAGCAGCTCGTCCAGGCCGGGAACGCCGGAGCTGAGCAGCGGAAAATCGTCAGGCGTCTTGGGGTCCATTGCAAATCTCCGGTCTATTCCGTCTGGGCGTCGGCTACTGTGCGTCGCCCTCGCCACCAACGAGAGGCAACGAGCATCATTGTGGCCCAGACCGCGCCAATCGTCCAGCCGCCCAGCACGTCGGACGGGTAGTGCACGCCTAGGTAGACGCGGCTGAGGCCGACGAGAAAGGTGAGCAACAGGGCGACGGCGAGCACGTAGAGGCGCAGGCGTCGCCCTCTCTGCAGGCGGGCGACGAGCGCGCCGAGGGTCAGGTAGAGGGCGGCGGCAATGCTGGAGTGCCCGCTGGGGAAGCTCTGCGTGTTGACGTAGGTGCCACGCGGCACGAGCACGGGGCGCGGCCGGTCGAAGCCCTCTTTCAGCAGCAGCGTCAGGACAAAGCCGCCGAACACGGTGAGCAGGACGAGGCCGGCCATGTGGTAGTTGCGGCGCAGCAGGAAGTAGCCCGTCGCAGCGCCGGTCAGAAAGAGCAGCGGGCCGGTGGAGCCGAAGGCGGTGAAATCGCGGACCATCTCCTCGAACCAGACCGGGCCGCGCGGGTCGCCGAGGTCCTGCGGGTTGCGGAAGAGCAGGAGCAGCGCGGTGTCGAAGCGGTTCGGCTCGGCAAGGGTCGCGGACTGGGCAATCTGGGCGAAGAGGGTGAGGCCGGCGAGGATGATGGCGATGGGCAGCAGCAGGCGCAGCTCCACGGAGGGAAGAGAGCGCAGGCCAAGCTGTCTGCCCGGCCGGCGGGCGCCTTCCCTCGCGGGCGGTGGGTGGTCGGTCATGCGGCTATGATAGGCCAGCGGTGTAAGTTTGAGGTTAGCGGCGCCCAGTAGGGCGGGCTTCCAACCCGCCGCCGCCCTGTAGCGCGATTTTCCCAAGTCGCGCCCAACGGACCCAACACGTTTTAACGTGTTTGCCCTCTCAGACGCCGAATTCATTCGGCGGCG
>JAAYYY010000281.1 GCA_012515125.1 Chloroflexota bacterium | reverse complement strand
GAGGTCCAGGCCACGCCGGTCGCTACCCCCACTTCGTCTTCCTCGCGCAGCATATCAGCCGAGAACTGTGGCGGCCCAATCAACTCGATGATCTGCTTGCTGCGCAGCCGCTTCGGATACGGCTTGCCCTCGGCAACCCGGCGGGCCACCTTGCGGCAGACTTTGGCTATCTCGCGCTCCAGGTTACGCACGCCAGATTCATAGGTGTATTCCCGAATCAGAAGCTGGAGCGCCTGCTCCTCAAAACGCACGCCGGCGTCGTCCAGCCCGTGGCGGTGGAACTGGCGCGGGATGAGGAAACGGCGGGCAATCTCGATCTTCTCTTCCTCCAGATAGCCGGGGAACTCGATGATCTCCATCCGGTCCAGCAGGGCCGGCGGGATCGGGTCGAGGAAGTTCGCGGTGGCGACGAAGAGGATCTTCGACAGATCGTAGTCGAGGTCCAGATAATGGTCAGAGAAGGCGTGGTTCTGCTCGGGGTCCAGCACCTCCAGCAGCGCCGCAGCCGGGTCGCCGCGGAAATCCTGGCCCAGCTTGTCGATCTCGTCGAGCATGAAGAGCGGGTTGATCGTCCCCGCCCGGCGCATCGCCTGGATAATCCGGCCGGGCAGCGCGCCGATGTAGGTGCGGCGATGACCGCGGATCTCAGCCTCGTCGCGCACGCCGCCCAGGCTGACACGCAGGAACTCGCGCCCCAGCGCCGAGGCAATCGAGCGACCGAGAGAGGTCTTACCCGTTCCCGGCGGCCCGACAAAACAAAGGATGGGTGTGCGAATGTCCTTCGGCGCGATCTTCTTCACGGCGATGAACTCGAGGATACGATCCTTGACCTTTTCCAGGCCATAGTGATCGTTGTCCAGCACGCGCGCCGCACGGGCCACGTCGAGATTCTCCGTAGACATTTCCGTCCACGGCAGCTCCATAATCCAGTCGAGATAGGTGCGAATGATGCCCACTTCCGGCGACATCGGCGGCATGCTTGCCAGGCGGGCGATCTCCCGCTCGGCCTTTTCACGCGCCTCGGGCGGCAGTTCTTTCTCTTCCAGCGCCGCGCGCAGCTCTTCCAGCTCCTGGGCGAAAATGTCAGTTTCGCCCAGCTCGCCCTGGATAACGCGCATCTGCTCGCGCAAGAAATGCTCCCGCTGCGAGCGATCCATCTCCTCCTGCACCCGCGCCTGAATCTGGTCTTCCAGCTCCAGCACTTCCAGCTCGCGCGAGAGGACGGTGTTGACCTTGTGCAGCCGGGTGACCGGATCCAGCGTCTCCAGGATCTCCTGGCGGACCGGAAGCGAGAAGTTCATCGTAGAGGCGATGAAGTCGGCCAGCCAGCCGGGCTCGTCCACGTTCAGGGCGAAGGTATAGGCCTCGTCGGGCAGCGAGTGGTTCAGCTCGACGACTTTCTCGAAGACCGCCAGCACGGCGCGCATGAGCGCTTCCGTGGTCAGGCCCCATTCTTCCGTCTCGTAGAGCGGCTTCGCGCGCACGCGGATGTAGGGCTCCCACTGTACATACTCGACAATCTCCACCCGCCGCCTCCCCTGGGCGAGCAGGCTGGTCGTATTGTCGGGCATGCGCAGGGTGCGCCCAATAGCCACCTCGGTGCCGATGTCGAAAATGTCGCCCTCTTGCGGGAGGTGCACTTCACTGTCGCGTTGGGCGGCGACAATCAGGTGTTCCCCATGGGCAACCGCCGCCTGGACCGCCGCCAGGGAGCGATCGCGGCCCACAAAGAGCGGCATGACCATCTGCGGGAAGAGGACCATGTCGCGCAGCGGAACCAGCGGGCACTCGATGATAGCGTCCCGCCCCTCTTCGCCGGTCTCCTCATCCTCATCGAAGTCGAAGAGCCCATCGTCAAATCCAAAGCCCCCCAGGAAGTCGGGGTACTGCATAAAATCGTCGTCAGGCATATTTAATCCTCTTCGCGAGGCGCGTGCCCGGCACCCACCGCTGATTCCACTGAAACCGATTTTAGATTTTCCCAGCAATTAAGCAAGTCCCCGACGACGAAAAGCGAGCCGGTGGTGACGACGAGATCTTCCGGCGCGGCCAGCGCCAGCGCCGCCTGCAGGGCAGCACACACGGTTTCGTAACCCCAGGCCTCGTAGCCCAGCGCGGTAACCGTCGCCACGATCTCTGCCGTGCTCGCCGCCCGTGGATTGTCGGCGTGGGTTGCAAAGACCCCGGCGGCATCCGGCAGCAGCGGCGCGAGCACAGCAGCCAGGTCCTTGTCGCCCGTCGCGCCGACCACCAGCCAGAGCCGGCCCTCCGGATGCAGCTCGCGGAGCGTCTCGGCAAGCTGCTGGGTCGCTTCTGGCGTGTGCGCGCCGTCGGCGACGACGGCGGGCGCCTCCTGCAAAAGCTGCAGCCGGCCGGGCCATTCGACCGAGGCCAGCCCTTCGCCGACTGCCGCGGCCGTCAGACCCGGAAACTGGTGGCGCACGGCAGCGAGCGCCGCTACGGCGACCAGTCCATTCTCCCGCTGAGTGGCGCCCAGCAGGGAGAGTGTAAAGACAGTTGCCGGCGGTAGAAAGGCCGGGTCGGCGGAACGAGTCAGCGTGATCTGCTGCACGTCGCCGAGCGCCGTGGCCGGTGTACCGTTGGCCTGCCAGTCGCGCCCGACCAGGATAATGGGCGCCCCGTGCTCCGCTGCGATCCGTTCCAGTTCAGCCTGTGCTTCCGGCGCCTGCGGGGCGCTAATGACCGGCACACCCGGCTTGACGATACCGCCCTTTTCGGCGGCAATTTCGCGCAGCGTATTGCCCAGCAGCGCCGTATGCTCCAGCTCCAGATGCGTGATCACGGAGACAAGCGGCTGCAGCACATTGGTCGCGTCCAGCCGCCCGCCAAGCCCCACTTCCACGACGGCGACGTCCACCTCTTGCCGGGCAAAGTGCAGGAAGGCCATCGCCGTCACCAGCTCGAAGTAGGTGAGGTCGGGCACCTCGGGAACAACTTCGCGCAGGCGGGCGACCAGCACGGCTACCTGCTCGCGGGCGATCAGCCCATTCGCATCGTCTGGGGCCAGCACGCGGATGCGCTCTCGAAAGTCCTGCAGGTGCGGCGAGGTATAGAGGCCAGTGCGGAGACCGGCAGCCCGCAGCGCCTCCGCACAGATCGCCGCTACCGACCCCTTGCCCTTGCTGCCGGCAATGTGCAGGCTGGGGAAGCGGGTGTGCGGATCGCCGAGCAGACGCAGCAGGCGGCCGGGCCGGCCGGGGTCCATCTTCTCCGGCGCGTACTTATCGGCCATCTTCTTTTCATAGTTGACGAAGGTCAACAGGTAGTCGAGCGCTTCTTGATAATCCATTGAAGGGCGCAATTGTAGCCGAAGCGCCGCGAAGTCGTTAGAAACCCGCCTGAATTCTCATCCGGGTCCGCCGCAGCTTCGTCAGGGCAAACCCTCTATACTGGCAACATGACCGCCTTCGTCGGAACCAGCGGCTGGAGCTACGATCACTGGCACGGCGTGCTCTATCCGCATGGGACGCCCGCCTCGGCCCGGCTCGATCATTACGTGCAGCAGTTCGACACGGTAGAGCTGAACGCAAGCTACTATCGCTGGCCGGCGGACCGCACTTTTGCAGGCTGGAAGCGGCAGCTGCCGGCCGGCTTTCTGCTCAGCGTGAAGGCGCCGCGCGGCCTGACCCACTACAAGCGCCTCTACGAGCCGGAGCCCTGGCTGGAACGTATCGAGCGCGGGCTTCAGGCGCTGGGCGAAAAACGGGGCGTCCTGCTGGTGCAGCTTGCGCCCGGTCTGGCCTACGACTATGTGCGGCTGAGCTACTTCCTGGCCCGGCTGCCGCGAGACCAGCGCGCCGCGATCGAGTTCCGGCACGAGAGCTGGCACCGCGACGACGTCTTTGACCTTCTCGCCCAACACGGTGTGGCTTACTGCGTGATGAGCGGCGCCAATCTGCCCTGCATCCTCCGGGCGACGGCCCCTTTCGTCTACGTTCGCCTGCACGGGCCCGATCGCCAGCACCTCTACGCCGGCTCGTACTCCGACGACGATCTGCGCTGGTGGGCCGACCGGCTGCGCGAGTGGCAGGGCCAGGGGCTGGACGTCTTCGCTTATTTCAACAACGATGGGGGCGGTAATGCCGTCCACAACGCCCTGACGCTGCGCCGCTTCCTGGGACAGCACTAGCGAGAGCGCTAACGTCTTTCTGCGAACGATTGAGGATAATGGCCCCATGACGAAAGAACGCACGGAACCGTTTGACATCGACGTGGTGATGGCGCGTATCGAGAGGGCGGTGGAACCCTTCCCCAAGGCCGCCCTGTTTGAGCTGGCAGAGAAGGGCTACGATTCGCCCTACGAGCAGCTCGTCGCCTGTATCATCAGCATGCGCACGCGCGACGAGACGATGCTGCCGACGGCGCTCAGG
The DNA here is from genome assembly GCA_012515125.1 of Chloroflexota bacterium. Lineage (GTDB taxonomy): Bacteria > Chloroflexota > Anaerolineae > Promineifilales > Promineifilaceae > JAAYYY01. Next base: position 1,446 of record JAAYYY010000281.1, on the reverse strand, counting down.
CTGTTCGCGCAGGCCCGCACCCCGGCGGAGATGGTTGCCCTGAGCTGGGAACAGCTGGACCGGCTGATCGGCGCCACCACCTTCCACGAGCAGAAGGCGGCCAATATCCTTAAGCTGTCCCAACAACTGCTGGATGAGTTCGACGGGGAGCTGCCCTGCGACGAGTCGCTGATGCTCAGCTTTCACGGCGTGGGGCCCAAGTGCACCAATCTCGTGCTCGGCATCTCCTGTGGAGCCCAGTTCATTGGCGTGGACGTGCACGTGCACCGCGTGACCAACCGCTGGGGCTACGTCCAGACCAACCAGCCAGAGCAGACGATGCGCGCCCTGGAAGAGCGGCTGCCGCAGCGTCATTGGCTGGAGATCAACCGCCTGCTCGTACCCTTCGGCAAGCATATCTGCACTGGCCGGCTGCCCCGCTGCTCGACCTGCCCCGTCGAGCCGATGTGCGCCCAGGTGGGCGTCGAAGCCCATCGTTAGCGCCAGATTTCCCCTGGCAGCCAGGGCTCTCACTGCTTCACGAGCGATTCACGACGATTTTACGATTCCCATACGGACATAAGTCCGGCAGCAGCGTATGCTTCCTGTCAGGTGCGCCGGGCTCTCGGCGCGCCAGATTCGTGGAGAGAGGGCCATTGTTCACCCTGGACGAGCCGGAAAATGAAGAGCAGTGGGCGGCCCTCGCCCAGACACAGCGCCTGGCAGGCATTGGCACGCTTGCTGCCAGCGTGGCGCACGAGCTGAACAACCCGATCAGCATCATCACCACGGCCTGTTCGTCGCTGGAGGCGCAGGCGGAGGAGCAACGCCTGTCCGACGAGGCGCTGCGCCGCCAGCTGGAGATTATCGAGCATAACGCCTGGCGTTGTGCCCGCCTCATTCAGGCGCTGCGCAGCTACGCCTACCCCAACGCCCAGCGCGTATACTGTGATCTTAACGGCATCGTCGAGCAGGCGTTGACGCTCGTCGCCTACCAGTTCCAGCGCCATCACAACATTGTCATCCGCACCGAGCTGGGAGCGAACCTGCCGCAGGGCCTCTGGGAGCCGAACCAGATCGAGCAGGTGCTGATTAACCTGCTGACCAACGCTCGCGATGCCATTCCCGCCGAAGGCGGCGCGATCACCATTCGCACCTGGTTAAACGAGGTGTCCAACGGTCACACGGTGGTTTCGCTGGCGGTGGAGGACACAGGCCCGGGCATAGACGACGAGCTGCTTCCGCACATTTTCGAGCCGTTCTTCACGACCAAAGCTGCCGACGAGGGCACGGGGCTGGGGCTGAGTATTGCCGCCGATATTGTCGCGCAGCATCAGGGCCGGATCTGGGCGGAGTCGCCGCCGGAGGGCGGCGCGCGCTTTACGGTAGAGCTGCCGTGCCACGTACTGGAGGCAGCAAAAGAGCCGGACCACGCCGGTCCGGCTCTCCAGATACAACACGAACTCG
>JAAYYY010000029.1 GCA_012515125.1 Chloroflexota bacterium | reverse complement strand
CGATGGCTGCCGCCGACGGCGATGACGCGCACAGCCGATTCAGACATAGAGCCAGCAGGCCACCCGGTGGCCGTCCACGACGACCTCGGGCGGCATCTCCTGCTCGCACTCCGGCCCTTTTTTGGCGAAGCAGCGTGTATGGAACGGGCAGCCTGAGGGTGGGTTGAGGGGACTGGGCACGGTTCCCTCGAGGATGATCCGCTCGCGGCGATATTCTTTGGTGATCCGGGGAATGGCCGCCAGCAAAGCCTGGGTATAGGGATGCCGGGGGTTATCAAAGAGCGAGCCGGTCTCGGCTTCCTCGACGATATGGCCGAGGTACATCACCGCCACGCGATCGCTGAGATAGTTGATCACGCTGAGATCGTGGGCGATGAACAGATAGGTGAGCTGGTATTCCTCCTGCAGCTCCTCAAACAGGTTGATCACCTGGGACTGGATGGAGACGTCGAGCGCAGAGACGGGCTCGTCGGCGACGATGAACTCGGGGCGCACAGCGAGGGCGCGGGCGATGCCGATACGCTGTCGCTGCCCGCCGGAAAACTGGTGCGGGTAAGAGTCGATGTGGCGCTCGCTCAGCCCAACCCGCTTCAACAGGCGCAGCGTCTCAGCCTCTTTCTCACGGTCGCCGGTAACGCCACGCTGGTGGAGGGCCACGCCGATGATATCGCGCACTGTCTTGCGCGGGTTCAGCGAGGAGTAGGGGTTCTGGAAAATGATCTGCGTGACGCGGAAGAAGCTCAACGGCTGGCGCTCGCCATCCTCGGGCTGCGGGGCTACTTCGCCCGATTCGTCGAAAAGCAACTGGGCGGCCCGGCGCGACTCTTCCTCCTCTGCGGCGGTCGCCTCCAGCATCCCGTTGCCGGCGACGAGCCGGTTGCGGAAATAGATCTGTCCAGAGGTCGGCGTGTAGAGACGGGTCAGCACGCGCCCCAGGGTCGTCTTACCACAGCCGCTCTCGCCGACCAGGCCAACCGTCTCTCGCGGGTAAATCTTAAGGTTGACGCCGTCAACTGCTTTCACGACCTGGTCTTTCTGGCGGGCCAGCATTTTGCCGAGCAGGCTGGCGGGGACCGGGAAATACTTGGTGATGTTGCGTGCCTCAACGAGTGGAGGGGCCGGCGGCTGAGGCGCAGGTTCAGCTCCGGGAATCGCGTAGACCGGAGAGACGGTGTCCTGTTCCTGCAGGTTCATGCGGTTTCTTCCTCCACGGTATAGCGCTCCCCGTGCTCAAAGGCGATGCAGCGGGCATAGTGGCCCGGCGTCACGGCGCGCAGGCGCAGGTCCGCCTCCCAGCAGGCTTCCTGGACCTGAGGGCAGCGCGGGGCAAAGGCGCAGCCGGCCGGCAGGGTCGCCAGGTCGGGCACCTCGCCCGGAATCGGGTCAATGCGCTGCGGCTCCCGGCGAATGCGCGGGATGCAGCGCAGCAGTCCCTGGGTATAGGGGTGCTGCGGATCGTAGACGACCTGATCCACGGAGCCGCGCTCGACGATCCGGCCGGCATACATGACGGCGATGCTGTGGCAGAACTCGGCAGCAAGCGCCAGGTTGTGGGTGACCAGGATGATGCTGGTGCCGTGGTCGCGGTTGATGCGCCGCATGACGTCCATAATTTGGGCCTGAATGGTGACGTCCAGCGCCGTGGTCGGCTCGTCGGCGAGGATCAGGGACGGCTCGCAAACGAGACCGATGGCAATCAGCGCGCGCTGCTGCATGCCGCCGGAGAACTGGTGCGGGTAATTACGGTAGCGCGCTTCCGGCGCAGGGATGCCGACTTCGCGCATCACCTCCAGCACCCGCTCTTTCTCCCGGTCGGTGCGCCGGTCAACGCCACGCCGCCCCGGCAGGAGACCGTGCAGCCGCAGGGACTCGCGGATCTGCTCGCCGACCGGGAAAACGGGATTGAGCGTGCTCTGCGGGTCCTGAAAGATCATCGAGATTTCCCGGCCGCGCAGCGCCCTCATCTCGCGGGCCGGCAGGTCGTTCAGGCGCCTGCCTTTATAGCGAACCTCGCCCTGGGTAATCCGGCCGGGGCGGGCAATCAGGTCGAGAATCGAGAGCAGGATGGTGCTCTTGCCACAGCCGGACTCGCCGACGATGCCCAGGATTTCGCCGGGATCCACGCGCAGGTTGACGGCGTTGACGGCGGTCACGACGCCGCGCCGGGTGGGGAAGATCGTGGTCAGCTTGCGTAATTCCAGTAATGGTTCGGGCATAATCACTGCACCTTCAGCCGGGGATCGAGGATGTCGCGCAGCCCTTCGCCGAAAAGGTTGAGGGAGAGGACGAGCAGCACGATTGCCAGGCCCGGCAGGGTGGAGACCCACCAGGCGGTAAGCATCACGTCGCGCCCCTCTGAGACCATCGAGCCCCACGCGGGCGTGGGCGGCTGGATGCCCAGGCCCAGAAAGCTCAGCGAGGCTTCGGTGACGATGAAGAAGCCCATACGCAGCGTGGCGAGCACGAAGACCGACTGGACGATGTTGGGCAGGATTTCGGTGGCGATAATCGCCGGGTGGCTCCGGCCGAGGGCGCGCGCAGCTTCCACGTACTCGCGTGTCTTCTCGCTCATGATCTCCCCGCGCGTCAGGCGGAAGAACTCGACCCAACCCTTAAAGGTCAGGGCCAGGATGAGGTTGCCGAAGCCGGGGCCGATGAAGGCCATCATGGCGATGGCGAAGATGAGAAAGGGAAAGGCCATGAGCAGGTCGGCAAAGCGCGAGAGCAGGGTATCAAACCAGCCACGGTAGTAACCGGCAAGCGCGCCGAGCGTCGAGCCAATGGCGACAGAGATGGCGACGGTGAGGACGCCGACGAGAAGGGAGATGCGCGCGCCGAAGATAATACGCGTCAGCAGATCGCGGCCCTGCATATCGGTGCCAAGCGGGAAATCAGCCTGCCCGCCCTCGGCCCAGGCCGGTGGGAGCAGGCGCTGGCGCAGACTGCCGATCTCGGGATTGTGAGGCGTCAGGTAGGGAGCGAAGATGGCGGCCAGGATGAAGAGCAGGACGATGATGCCGCCGGTGAGCGCCACAGGATGGCGCGCCAGCTCGCCGAGGAACTCGGCCAGGCGACGCCAGCGAACGGCGGCCCGCTCTTGCCAGTGATGGGGCCGGCCTATGGTTTCGACGGGAGCAGAAGAGGCCATCACAAAGTCCTTACTGCCGATAGAACGAACACGCTGCGCGGCAGCCTACAGCGTGATCTTGGGATTCAGATAGGTGTACAGGACGTCCACCGCCAGATTGGCGAGGACAAAGGTCAGCGCGTAGACCATCACCGCGCCCTGGATGAGCGGGAAATCGCGGTTGAAGATGGCGTCCACGACGAGCCGGCCCAGCCCGGGCCAGCCGAAGACTGTTTCCACAATCATGTTGCCGCCGAGGAGGACGCCAACCTGGAGGCCGACGACGGTGACGGTGGGAATCAGCGCGTTGCGCAGCGCATGTTTGACGATCACCCGGCCTTCGGGCGCCCCTTTGGCGCGGGCCAGCTGGACAAAGTCAGACCGAAGAACCTCCAGCATGCTGGAGCGCAGGACGCGGGCGACGATAGCCGCCACGGAAGCGGCCAGGGTGAACGAGGGCAGGGCCAGGTGCCTGAGCGCACTGACCAGCGCCGGCCAGTTGCGCGTGAGCACGCTGTCGATGAGATAGAAGCCCGTGATGTGCTGCAGTGATATGTCTGAGCCGATGCGGCCCTGAACAGGCAGCCAGCCGAGCGACACAGAGAAGATCAGGATAAGCACGATGCCCAGCCAGAAGCCGGGCATGGAGATGCCGACAAAGGATACGCCCATGCTCAGCCGGTCGAGCAGCGAGTTCTGGCGCACAGCGGAGATGATGCCGATGGGAAAGGCGATGACGAGAGCCAGGAAGAGCGCGCCGCCCGCCAGCTCGATGGTCGCCGGCAGCCGGCTGCTGACCAGCTCGGTTACCGGCCGCTTCTGGGTGTAGGAATAGCCGAGGTCGCCCTGGAAGGCATCGCGCAAGAAATACCAGAGCTGGGTTGTGATGGGCTCGTCGAGATGGAACTCGCTGCGCAGCTGCTCGATCTCACCGGCAGAGATCGCGCCGCCCTGGCCCATCATGATATCCACCGGATCGCCCGGCGTCATGCGGATGAAGACAAAGACAATGATGGCTACGCCGAGCATGATAGGCACGGCGTAGAGCACGCGTTCGATGATTTTGACTGCACGCATCTACTTTCCTGCCACGGCGAGAGGGTGGGCGGCGTGCCGGCGGCATCCGCCCGTACCCTCCCATCCGGATAGACCTGGTGTTAAGGAGCTAGGCAGACGTCGTGTAGATTGATGCGGCCATCGGAGGCCGGCTCCCAGTTCTGAACTCGCTCCGAGCTGCCTTCGGCCACTTCGGGCAGCACGAGGAAGACAGCCGGCGCATCGTCATAGACGAGCTGCTGTGCTTCGTCGTAGATTTCCTGGCGCGTTGCCTCGTCGGCCTCTACCTCGCCGGCTCTGATCAGCTCGTCCACCCGCTCATTGCTGTAGCAGGAGAAGTTGCCACGACCATACGGCTCGCCGGCGACGACAGAATGCCATTTGGCTTCAAAATGACCCACGGGGTCAAATGCTGAGTCGCCCCAGTCGTCGAGAAATGCCTGCCGCTCACAGGCGAGAAGCTGAGGCTGTACAACGCTATATTCCCAGAAGCGGACGCCGGCGTCAATACCAATCTCGCGGAACATGGAAGCCAGCGCCTCGGCCTGGGGCCGCCACAGCTCGATGGTGTCGATGGTGAAGGCAAAGGGCTGCCCATTGCGGTCCAGGATGCCGTTGCCGTCGCTGTCGGTCCAGCCGGCCTCTTCGAGCAGGGCCAGGGCCATGTCGGGGTCGTAGGGGTACGGCTCCAGATCCTCGTTGACGTAGTTGTTGAAAGGCGAGAGCGGGCCCGGCAGAGGCACGGCGCGACCGCCGTAGATCGCTTCGATGAGCAGATCTTTGTCTACCGCGTAGTTCAACGCGTGCCGGACGTTAACGTCTTCAAAGAGTGGATCGCTCACGTTAAGCTGCAGCCAGATCGGCTCGGTGCTGGCGGCGGTCTTCACGTCCACCCCCGGCGTCTGATCCAGCGTATCGACCAGCTCGCTGGGCACGTTCTGGATAATGTCCACTTCTCCGGCGAGCAGAGCAGCGGCGCGGGTGGAGGCTTCCGGAATGACCCGGAAGATGACGCGCTCGACGCAGGCCAGATCGGCCGGCTCCAGATCGGGGGCGCCGCCCCAGTAATCGTCAAAACGCTCCATCACAATCTGGTCGTCCAGCTGCCCTTCGACAAACTTGAAGGGGCCGGTGCCGATAGGATGGGCGATGAAGCCCTCCGTGCCGACCTCTTCCAGATAATCCTTAGGGACAATTTGCTGGTGGACCAGCAGCTGCATGGCCGGGGGCCACACGCCGGTGAAGTGCATGCGCACCGTGTAGTCGTCCACCATCTCTACCGACTCCAGCGGCGCAATCAGACCCTTGCGCGGCGACGTATGCGGCTCTGGATACTCGATGGCGTTCTCGTTGATGATGCGCTCGAAGGTGAAGACGACGTCTTCGGCGGTCAGTGCTTCCCCGTTGTGGAAGGTGACGCCCTCGCGGATTTTCACTTCCAGCGTCGTGTCGTCCACCCAGTTCATCTCTTCAGCCAGCTCGAGATGCACGCCGCTGCCGGTGTCGCGCGTCACCAGCCCGTCAAACATGTTGCGCAGCACCGTCTCCGAGTTGCGGTCCCGGTGGTCTGCCGGGTCCAGCGAAGTCGGCGCCGAGGCCAGGGCCACGATGAGGGCGGAGCGGCCCGGCTCTGCCGTGGGCGTAACGAGGATTTCCTGCGCTACCTCCACCACACGTGTCTCGATGAGGGTGACGGTCTCACCCTCGACGAGTCGCGTCACTTCCACTTCGACCTGCTCAAATATCGTTTCTGGCTCAGCACTACAGGCGGCGAGCGCCGCAATGGCGAGCAGCAGCACGATCACGCTTGTTACCGAGATCCATTGGCGATTTCGTTTCATCTCTTTCCTCCCTCAAATCAGTACCTGCACGATAGACAATGCGGCTACACCGCAGGCCGGAATAAAAAGCCCTCTGTCGTCTGTCCGCGAATCATCACCTCCTTTCGTTCGCTCTGGAACGGTCTGATCAACTGCCCGAGCCGCTGCGGCGCCGCCGGTCCCGGCACGGCCAGTTCATGCCGGTACGGCGGCGGCTGTCTGTGTTGCCGCGTGCAGCGGCACCAGCTTGCGGCGGATAACCCGCAGCGCCCGCTCGGGATCGATGCGCCCGTAGAGGCCGCCGAGGATGGAGACGAGATAAGAGGCATCCAGCAGCACCGGCCCATCCGGCCGTAACACGTGGGGCTCAGCCGGGTTGTAGAGCGCGCCGCGGGCGATCAGGTTTAGATCGCTGAGAAGGGCCGGATCGCCGCTCTGCAATTTGTGGTAGATCGTGCCGCCGATGAGGATCGTCGTCACTGGCTGGTTGAAGAAGTTCACGCCGTACTGCATGAAGTAGGTTTCGGTCTCCTGCACGTGCCCCAGGTTGCGTTCCGTGGCCACAGCCATAATCTCGCCCGCCAGGAACGAACGGGCAGCGTTCTCCAGGCGTGACCGGGGCATCTGCAACGGGTGGGCCGAGACCCAACTCAGATAGGCGTCGAGATCGACGGTTATGCCCTGTCCATTCTGGGAGATGAAGCGGTAGAATTGGTCGTCGGCGCTGAGGGCAGTCCCGGCAAAGTTCTCGCTCAGAAAGGCGTCGAGGTCGCGGTTCGTACGGCCGTCCTTGAAGCGCTCCAGCTCCTTGACGTTCTCGGCATTGTAGCTGAGACCGTACTTGCCCTCCACCCGCCGGTAGGCCAGCGGTGTGTTGGGCGTCTTGAGGATGGTGCGCTTCAGCCGCTTGCGCCGGTCCTCGCCGGGGTAGGCGTAGAGCGGGTTGTCCAGCACGTTGGAGTAGAAGTCGGTGGTCGCGCCGCCGATGTCCAGGGCCATGACGTTGCCCAGGCCCGGCTCGTTGCCATAGCCCTTGGCCAGAAGGTTGATGCCCCGGAAGGCCGCGCGCGGCGTGGGAATGAACTTCTCGTCCATATACTCTTCGACCACGTCAAAGCCCTTGCCGCGAATGATCACCGTCTGGAACAGCTCGCGAATGGCCTCGTTGACGACCTCGATGCGGAACTGGTTGACCTCGGGCATCACGTTCGCCGTGACGCGGATATCAACGCCGTTGTCCCGGAAGATACGCTCCACTTCCGCGCGGATGTCCTGGTTTCCGGCGTAGATCACGGGCACGCCGTAGTCGCTATAGGTCGCCAGGTGGGCATGCTCGGCAAGCATGCGCGCGTTGTGTAGCTGTGTCTCGGTGTCGCCGCCATTGTCCACCCCGCCGGCGAGCAGGATGATTTCAGGCCGGTCGTCTTCGTAAATGGCCCGTGCCTGCTCCGCCGACAGCTTGCCGTCGTAGCTATTAAGCAGCTTGGCGCCGGCCGTCAGCGCGGCGAGGTCGGCGGCGAAGCCACTTTCCTGCTTCACCAGGCTGACGGTGACCATCTTCAGGCCACCCTTGGCGCTGGAGCAGGGCAGGCGCACGTCGTACTGGCTCATGGCCCGCTCCAGCGGCTGCCAGTCCTGCCGCTCCCGGCATTCGGCGAGCACGCCCATGCCGTCGGCCAGGCCGACGCGGATGTCGTCTGGCGTCGTTGGCACGTAGCTGAGGGAGAACGCCTCGGTGGCAGCGTCGAAAAGGCCGATTTTGGTGAAGGTGCTGCCGAAGTCCACGACCAGCGCCTTGAGCCGGTCCAGCTCGCCGGGACGCACGCCGGCCCGCCGCCGCGCCTCGTCGATCACCACGTCGTCGATGGCCTCGACCTCCTCGACAATGTGGTTCTCGTCGTCGGCCTGCTGGATCGATTCGTCGAAGTACCAGGGGAAGCGCTCGCGCACCTTGTCCACGCGCTCGAACTCGCTACTGACTTTTTCGCCGTAGATCTCGTCGATGCGGCACATGCCGTCAACTACCTTCGTGCGGCAGGCGCCCGCCAGCTCGTAGCGGCGGTCGATAACGGTGATGTGCGGCGCCTGGTAGAGGCCGGTCTGCAGGCCGAGGTCCATCGTGTCGGGGCTGATCAGGCCGCAGGTTCCTGTGCGGTAGTTCTCCTCGTCCACGAACGAGAGCAGCATGGTCTCGAAGTTGCGCTCGGCGTCCTCAGAGGGCTCTTTGGCCCACTCCCAGAAATTATCGACTGTCACAGGTCCGCGATAGCCGCCGAGCAGCGCGCCGTGCAGCAGATTGTAGGCCGCGCCTTCCTTCAGCTCGCGCCTGCGTTTCTGCACCACCGGGTCTGACCAGACGTCAGGCACGTTTCCTTTCTTGAAGTCCCAGCAAACCTGCTTGGCAATCTCGCATGATTCGATGATGTCCTCGGCCTTGGCCTCGTGATGGGCCTCGGGGAAGGAGACGACGTGTAAGATGTCGGGGTCCATGTAGAGCTGGGTGTAGATGCCAAAGGCAAGATGGCCCTTCGCCTGGTGCAGGTTCGGCGGGAAGCTCGGCAGGCCGGAACGGGTTTCGCGGATGATGTTGAAGTCGTAATGGCGCGTCAGCGGCTCGATCAGCTCGTAGGCCGCGCACATCTTGGCCAGGTCGTCCATGGCGCTGATTTCGGGCGGCAGCTCAAACATCATCTGCATGACATAATGTTTGATACCCATCTTCAGGGCGATGACGGCGACCAGCACGTGATCGGTCACCTGCATATCGTCGGAGGCGTAGCGCAGGCCCCACTGGTGCGGATCGTTGATCTCCAGCGGCTTACCCCGTTCGGCCCACCAGCGAATCGTATCGTAGTGCTCGCGGAAGCTATCGCGGATGGAAATCGGCCCCCGCCCGTCCAGCTCATTGTAAAAGAAAATGGGGACGGCCGGGAAGGCCATGTTAAGATGCTCTTCCCAGAGCTGGGCCAGGGTAACCAGCTCGTCGGTGCCGGTGTAGATACGGGTCAGGGGGAAGTTGCCGCGCCGCGAGGCCACCTTGAGCCGCTTCAGATCCTCGATGGCCCGGATGGGCGCGCCGCCCTGCCCGCGCAGATATTTGTCGGGGTCTTCTTCGCCACGGATGAACTTGGCCAGCATCTCCTGCGAGGGCTGGTCGGGTGCCAGCGAAACGATCTCAAACGCGCCGGCTTCGGCCAGCTTCTCAATCGCGGCGACCGTGGGATCAATCGTCTCGGCGGCGATGCCAATATGGGCGCGGATGATCGGCCGGTTATCCCGTTCGCGAACCTGGCGGATGCGCTCTACCAGGAAGTCTGACCACTCGACGTTGTCCTCATGGGCGGAGCCGGTACGCCCTTCGGCGAAGTCCTCCAGCTCCTCCATCGTGATGTAGTCGTCGGCCACCAGCTCGAAGAAATGGTGGAAGTTTTCCCTGTCCGCGTAAGCTGCGGCGACGGCGTCGAGGTCGAAATGGCGCTCCTGTTCCGGTGTGAACTCGTCCGGCTCGAGCGGCAGGCCCGTCATGGCGCGGACGACGTTCGCCGCGGGGCGCAACCCGCTGAAGGCGTAGCGGATGCCGCTCTCGCGAGGGTGAATGCCGTACCTGGTCGCCAGCTCCACGAACTCGGTGATCAGCTTGTCGATGTGCAGGTCGCCGAGGCGCATGGAGATGCCCACGACTTCGGGGCGCGCCTCGCGGATCTTGTTGATCACTTCGGGAATGGGCACGGCCGGGCCCAGCTTGACGCTGACGTAACCGCTGCCGCGATCTTCCATCCAGTCGGCAAATCCTTCGACGCCTAGGTTATGGACGCAGGCGCCGATAGCGCCGACCATGACCCGCCTCTTTGCTTCCTCGCCCGGAAAATCCTTCGCTTTCATTGTCATCGTTACCATCCACTTTACAGTTGAATTGGCTGAGAACCGGCGAGCTGCGCCAGCTCCCAGACGTCAAAACACTGGGGAGCACGCGTGCCGGTGGACGAACCGGCGGGCAGAAAGCGACGTCCAAGCCGCTCTTCTGCCCAACTAATCACACTGTCCAGGGCCGGCGTGCGCACACCGGCGAGCCTGGCGATGCCGTGGACGACGACGAGACCGTAGGGTACGTCTTCGGCCAGGTAGCGCGCGCTGAAGTCCACGACGTAATGCCCATCCGTGGTCAGACGGGTGGGCACGCGCAGGCCGGCGTAGGCCCGGTTGGTCGTGAAGGCGCTGGCCAGGTTGCTATCGTCGGCAATGTCGCCCGCGTAGGCGCGGCAGACCCAATCGTAAAGCGGCAATACCTCGCTCGCGTTGAAGTCCGGCAGGGCCGCCGCCAGCGCCGCCGCCAGCGCCTGGATGTCGTCGCTCATCGCCTGCAGCTTCCCGGCCGTAAAATCGTCCACACCCTGGTAGAACAGGGGCACGTCTTCCCGAGCATAGACGGCCTCTTCCCGCCCGTAACAGAGGCCGTACATGATGCCGGGATGGATAATCTGCCCGGTATTGGCCAGAGTCAGGGCGAGGAACGAGCTGACCGGCTGTATCGGCACGTTCAGGAGAGATGAAAGAAGCCCGGCCATTTCCGCCGCCTCGGCCGCCGGGTAGCTTGCCAGGTCGGCCACCGCCTTCGTGCCCAGCACGGCGACCTCTTCGCCGTAGCGCGTGATGCGACAGGCCCAGGGCAGCGTCTGCAGGCCAAAGAAGCGGGGCGTACGGCCGGCGCGGTGCAGGAGCGCCGTCGCCTGGTAGTCGAAGCCGCCTCGCGCCGGCAGAACGCCAACCGTCGCCCCGGCGTCGAGATATGGCGCGATGGCTTCCAGCGTTGGGCCGTGGGCGAACGCCGGCAGGGCCAGCAGGACCAGATCGGAACCGGGAATCACCTCGGCCGCGTCTGCGCTGATGGTCTGCGGCCTGCCCGCCACGATCCGCCCATCCGCGTAGGTCACGCGCATCTCGCCCTGCTGCAGGATTCCCTGTCGCAGCCGCTCTGCCTCCCCGGCCAATGGCGCATAGACGCGCACCTCCCGGCCGGCGCTGGCGATGAGCGGGATGAGGACGTGGGCAGCGTTACCGCCGCCGCAGACCGTGACCGCAGGCATCGCTCATTCCTCCTGCAGATGTCCATGCTGCCGGTATACGGCGTCGATGCGCTGGAGCGCTTCCACGCTGCGTTCCGGCTGGTAGGCGGCTACGGCAGCCGCCAGCAGATCGACGAGGGCGACGATACCCAATAGCGAACGCCCGTGGACGGCTCCTTCCGTGGTGGCGAACAGGGTGTGGTGGCTGTAACGGGTTATGGATGCGACAGGGCTGTCGGTGAGGGCGATGCAGGTGAGGCCGGCTTCATAGGCGGCCTGCACCGCCTCGACCGTGCTGCCAATGTAGCGCCAGATGGAGATGCCGATCACCACATCATCCTTCTGCATCTGCGAGATCTCCAGCAGCGGGCGCAGGCCGGCCTCGGTGAAGGCCCGCGCCGAGAAGCCGAGCATGGAGAAGGCATACTCGGCCAGCAGCGCGGAACCGGCAGAAAGGCCACCGGCGAAGATGCAGATGCGCCGCGCGCGGCAGAGCGCGCTGACAATCTGCTCCAGCTCGGCCGGGTGGACCTGTTCGAGCGTCTGGCGAACGTTGCCAACGCCGAACTGGGCGACCATTTCGCGCAGCCCGACGGAAAAGGAGTTGCCGCCGGCAACGCGCTCAGCCATCTTCTGGGCAGCGGTGCGGAACTGCGGAAAGTGGGAGCGCACGGCCGACTGAAGGTCGGGGTAGCCGTCGTAGCCAAGGGAGCGGGCGAAGCGGACGACGGTCGCGGCGCTGGTGCCGACCTGGGCAGCCAACTCGTCGGCGGAGGCAAAGGCCACGACTTCCTCTGAGTCGAGGATAAAACGCGCCAGCCGGCGCTGTTTGGGGGATAGGGAGTCAAAAACGGCGAGGATGTTATCCCGTACTGCAGAGGCCATTCCCTTCTATCCTCTCACACACTGAATGCGTTGCAGAAGAGTCTAGCATGGGCACGGCCGGGATGCAACAGGAATTTCAATTTTCCCACATCTGAAACGACCATTTCACAGCCTCCTCACTGCTCCTCATCTTTTCGCCGCCTGAACTTGCCTGTACACTACGCTATCATGGACGGCGAAGGCGCTGAGTGGCGGTGCGATCGCTGTGGTTTTCCGATGGTCGAGTGGAACTGCAAAGTCAGCTGTGTGAACTGCGGGCAGCGCTGGGATTGCAGCGATCTGACCATCTGGGTGGGAGACGGCCGGTCGCGCCGCGCGCGCCAGCGATCAGACCAGGCTCGGGAAGGGCGGGACAGGGATGATCGTCCGGCGGATTGAGGGGACCGGCGCCGTCGATCTTTCGCCCCTGGGCCGGTGCGCGCAGCGGCCCAGACAGGCGCACCGGGTAGTGGGAAGCCGGGTGTGGATGGCCGTCGAGGGAGGCCGGGCGTGGGGTTACGTCCTGACGGCGCCCCTCCCTGGTCTGCCCGGCCTGCATGAGATCGAGTTCTTTGTTGCCCCGGCGCGTCGCCGGCAGGGGATTGGCAGCCTGCTCTGGCAGGCCGCCAGCGCGGAGGTGGCAGGAGAACCGGACGTACTGAGCGTTTCAGCCGCGCTTGACAGACGGGGCGGGGCGCTGGCCCGTTTTCTGGCGGCCCAGGGTTTCCGGCCGGAGCATGTGGAGTGGGAGATGCGGCTCGAGCGATTGGACGATCTCGCGGCGCCGTTCTGGCCTGCCGGTTACGAAGCGGCTACGTTCTCCCGGCCGGAGGCGATCACAAAGTTCAGCGCCGTGTACGACGCGAGCTTTGGCCCGGAGCCCTGGTACCAGCCGTTCAGTTCCGGCGAGGTGGCCGAGGCGCTGGAGGCGGCCAGCGATCTGCTTTTTGCGGTGAATGGCGGCGAGCCTGTCGGCGTGGCCTGGACGCGGGTGGAGGGTGAGTTAGGGGTGGTCGAACCGATCGGGGTCGTGCCAGCGCACCAGGGGAGAGGAGTGGGGAAGGCGCTGCTGGTTACGGCCCTGTCAGCCATGCGCCGCCGTGGGGCAGAGGCGGCACGGCTGGGCGTCTGGAAGGACAACCGGCCGGCCATTGCCCTCTACCGGCAGCTGGGCTTCCGGCGCAGCGGCAGCCGAACCTACGTCGCCTACGACTTCGGCGCGTCGCCGGCCGGGCGCCGGTTGCGGTAGAGATCGGGATCGACGACTTCGGCCATCGCCTCATAGTGCAGGCGGTTGCCCAGAAAATCGTTGACGCGACGCGCCTCACTCTCGGGATCGGCAAGGACATCGCTGTAATGGACGTAGAGGACGTCGAAGTTGGGCTGCTGAGCCAGCCAGCCGCGTACCTGCTCCACGTGCCGGGCGAACAGCTCGGCCATGCGCGCGTCGTCCATCTTTTCCGCATCCTCGCCACGATGGGCGAGCATCTTGCGCTGCGACGCCAGGATCTCCGGCATGTGCCGTTCCATGAAGATAACCCGGTAGTCGTAATCGGCGGGCAGGTGCTGCAGCAGAGCCGAGATCACCTTCACCGCTTTGCCCTCGGCCTCTGGCAGCCAGCCCGTATCACCCTTGTCCAATTGCTTGACGCGCTCAAGCTCGTAGTATCCCTTCGGGTTGTCGCGGTCAGCCGCGCGCAAGGCGTCGGTTAGCGGCGGGATGCCGCCGGCCTCCAGCATCTTCATCATCATCGACGTACCCGACCGGGGCAGGCCGGAGACGACGACCAGACTCTTGCGCCGCTCCGGGCGCCGCAGCTTGCGCAGAAAAGACACCAAAACCTCGCTAAATCTCCCAGCTCATGCTGGCGCCAAGCGCCTGCATCGTCTCGACAAAGCCGGGGAAGCTATCGGACACACAATCGGCATCCAGCACGCGCACCGGCCCGGTCGCCATCAGGCCGGCGACGGCGAGCGCCATGCCCAGGCGGTGGTCGCCGTGGCTGCTGACCGTGCCGCCACGCGGGCGAACGGGACCGTGGATGGTGAATCCGTCGGCCGTTTCGGCAATGGGAATACCCAGGAGGCGCAGCTCGCCGGCCAGAACGCCGATACGGTCCACTTCCTTGACCCGCAGCTCGACCGCATCGCGCAGGGTACTCGCACCGGCCGCCTGGCTGGCGGCGACGGCCCAGATGGGGAACTCGTCGATGGCGCGCACGACCACGTCGCCGGATACAGATGTGGCGTGCAACTCGTCGAAGCGGGCCGTCAGGTCGGCCACCGGCTCGCCGCCACTTTCGCGCTCTGCCTCGACGGAGACGGAAGCGCCCATGTTGGCGAGCAGCTCGAGAATACCCGTGCGCGTGGGATTCACGCCGACGCCCTCGACGCGAATGGCTGAACCCGGCAGAAGCGTAGCGGCGACAAGCGGGAAGGCCGCCGAGGAGATATCGCCGGGAACGACCATCTGCAGGGGGCGCAGGCGGCGCTTGCCGGACGGCAGGCGCACCCAGTGGCGGCCCGCACGCAAGGGCACACCCATCGCCGTCAGCATGCGCTCCGTATGGTCGCGGGCCGGGCCGGGCTGGCGGACGCGGGTGGCGCCGCGGGCATAGAGCGCCGCCAGCAGCACGGCGCTCTTGACCTGAGCGCTGGCGACGGGCAGGCGGTAGCGGATGCCGGATAGCGACGCGGGGTTGATCGTCAGCGGCGCATGGCCGTCTTCGCTTTCAATGACGGCGCCCATCGCCTGCAGCGGCGTGACGATGCGGCGCATGGGACGGCGCCGCAGCTGCTCGCTGCCGTCGAGCACAGAGGGGAAGGGCTGCCCGGCGAGAATGCCGGCGAGCAGACGGATGCAGGTGCCGGCGTTGCGGCAGTCGAGTGGGGCGGCGGGCGGCTGCAGGCCGCACAATCCCTGTCCCTCGACAGTCAGCGACCAGGCGTTGGGCTCGTCCTCGGAGACCGTAATGGGCACGCCCAGGGCGCGCATCACCTCCAGCGTCGCCAGCGTATCGCCCGCCGGAAGCCAGCCCTCGACGCGGCTCTGTCCCTCGGCGATGGCGCTGAAGAGCACGGCGCGATGGCTGATCGACTTGTCGCCGGGCACGCGAATGGTCCCGCGCAGCGGCGTCTGCTGAGGAGAGACGAGGAGGTCAGCCATCAGTCCTGGCGCCTGCTAGGGCTCGAGGCGCGAGACCGGAGGACGCCCCTTGAGTTTCGCCTGCTCCAGAGCATGGTGGATGAGCAGGTGGTTGTGGCGGCGCATGAACGCTTCCTCCGTGGCCTCCGGATGAGCGATTGCATCTTCGGCGCGCGCCGCCGCCAGCTTCTCGCGGAGGTCGTCAATCTCGTCCTGGGGCAGGTAGGCGGCGCCCGGCCCTAACTCCAGCCTGTCGAGAACAGGCTGGAGGCGCGCCAGGATGACGTCGCCGACGCTGACCTGCCCGCGACCGCCGGGCTCGTAGACGTCGTAGCGCTCGCCGGTGAGGAAATCTTCCAGGTGCAGCGTCTGCCCGTCGTAGCCGCGCAGGGTATAAGCGCCGGCCGGGGCGCCGCGCAGCCAGCTCTCCAGCACCTGCTGCTGCTCGCGCGAGAGATCTTCCCACTGCTCGCGGCGATAGACGTCCACGACGCGCTCCCCGTCACCTTCCGGCAGGTAGTCAAAGGCAAACCAGTCGAAGAAACGCAGCGCCTCGTTCTCGCTCATCTCCTCGGCCGTCTGCAGGTCATAATAGCCGTTCCAGTAGAGGGGCAGCGCCCGCCCAAAGGGAATGGCGAAGCGCTCGTCCTGGGCGAACTCGAGCAAGTCCTGGCGCAGATAGTGGGCGGCCTGCCTGTAGGCGCGCTCCGCGCGGGCAATCTCCTGATCGGCCTGCAAGTGGCACTTCTTGTACTTCAACCCGCTGCCGCAGTAGCAGGGATCGTTACGGCCTGGTTTCTCCTGGGTGGTCACGTCTCTTTCTCCAGCTCGACAAGAATAGGAAGCAGCTCGCTCAGGGTGGTGATGGTGTAATCAGGTACGACGCCGTCCAGGTCGCGCTCCAGGTGCGGCGGGTCGAGGAGCACGCTGATCAGCCCCGCGTCGTTCGCTCCGCGGATGTCATGCTCCGGCCGGTCGCCGACGAAGACGGCCCGCTCAGGTTCCGTGTCCAGATGCTCCAGCGCCCTGGTAAAGATGGCCCGGTGCGGCTTCAGGTGGCCCGCGTCGCAGGCCGTTATGCGCACGTTGAAGAAGTCGAGAAGCTGGTAATGCTCCAGCTCCACGTCGCGCATCCACATCGGGAAATAGCTATTCGTAACCAGGCCGAGCGCATAACCGGCCTCGCGCAGGGCCTGCAGGACGGCGACCGTGTCTGGATAGAGGACGACGCCCGGCATCGGCTGCCAGCCGTAGGCGCGCATGAGGGCATCTATGTCCAGGCCGCCGGGGTCCAGCCCGGCGTCCGCACAGACACGGCGCAGCACCTCGGCGAAATCGGGACCGGACCAGTTCTCCGTGGCCTGGTTCCAGGCCTCGCTTGAGCGGCGCTGAAAGGCGCTATGGAATTCGTCCGGGTCGGGCAAGGTGTGGCCCAGTTGTTCCAGGAAGGTGTAGATGTTGGCGACGAGCGGCCGGTTCAGCTCCTCCCAGCCGAGCTTGAGACCCGACCAGTCGATCAGCGTGTCGTCCATATCGAACAGAACGGCGTCGATGCGCCGCCGGCGCGGGCGCGGCATCGAGCTGGGTGCCAGCGTGCTAGAAGAGGGATTCATGAGGGTACTTCTCGTCAAGTTTTGCCAGGGCAAACGAGCCGGCTGCGCCGAGGACAAACAGGATGGCCGAGGCCACCGCTCCCCAGCCGGTAACGCCGGAGGGGATAATGGCCAGCGTCGAGCCGACGACAATGCCCAGTATGAGATGATACATGACCGCGTGGGCCTTGTTGAACAGCCAGGAGACCAGCTTGGCGAAGACGAGGATACAGATGACCATGCCGAGGATGATGGGAATGATGACCGTGAAGTCAAGCTGCCGGATGCCGCCGGCCATCGGCTGGTAGAGGCCCAGGTAGATCAGGAAGTTGGACGGGCTCATCCCCGGCACGATCACGCCCAGCCCGATCAACGCACCCGAACCGAACCACACCGGGATCGAGG
>JAAYYY010000028.1 GCA_012515125.1 Chloroflexota bacterium | reverse complement strand
TTTTTTCGGCACGCGAAGATCCTCCTGTCTCGGCAACGCGAGGCGTTTCGAGCTGTGACGGGCTGTTCTGGTGGCCGCTGCCATGCCGCCATGCCTTCCGGTCTGCGGTTCGCCATCCGAGTGGCGGTGCCTGGTCGTCTTTGACGTATCCGCGGGTGATCCCGTGCTGTCTGGTATACGGTGTGCTCGAGGTGCGGGACGCGCGGTCTGCGCGCTGCCGGGACCGGCTCCCGCACGTCGGCACTGGGTTCCGTCCTGCACTTGCGGGATCACCACCAGGCGGGGCTCTCTGACCCGAGCTGTCCGTCGGCCGGCGCCCGCAAGGGGGCGCTCAGGCTGCGGCAGCATCCTTATGATGGAGCCATCTCGGTCCTGATGGCGAAAACGGACCCGGGCCGGCGGGCGGCGGGCTGCCGGTCACTCTTCTGATGGGCTGGATGCGGCTAGGTCATCGAAGGACTCCTTCCATTGCTGCAGGCGGTTGACGCTCGGGTCGATGCCCGACAGGTCGTAGGGCTTCCACTTCGCCAGGAGTCTGGCGGTGATGTCGCCAAGGCAGGCGACCACCCGGCCCTGGGGCAGGTCCGGGCCGGGCCGGAGGATTTCCAGGGGCAGGTAGGCGGTCTCGCTGCCGACCACCTGCTTCAGAATGCGCACCAGCAGCTTGGCCGTGCTGAGCCGGGACTTGCCGTCGCGGTGCTCGACGCTGAGGTAGTGCTGCCGGAGCCGATGCTCGCCGGTGTTGCCGGTCTGGAAGGCGGCCTGCAGCAGGTAGTCCTTCAGGATGCGGTTCGCGTCCAGGGGCAGGTGCCCGATCCTGGCCGGGCAGCTCGGCCCGCCGGTCTGCGTCTGGCGCGGCACGATCCCGCCGTAGGAGGCCATGTTGTCCGCGGCGGGCCAGAGGTCCGGGCGGCCGTACTCGGCCATGATATGGCCGGCCAGCACCACGCCGAGGCCGGGGATGCTGGTGGCGTAGAAGCCGGGCGTCTGCACCAGACAGCGGGCCATCTGGTTCTCCTCCATGGCGATGGCCTCGCGCACCGCCCGCAGCATGCGCACCCGCACCGCCAGGCCGGCCGCCTCCGCCGGGATCAGCAGCGGCGCGGGCGGCAGCACCTCGTCGGCCAGTGCCTTGAGGCGGGCCGCGGCCTCCTCGGGCTTGCGGGTGCCGTGCCGCTGCAGCTGGCGCACCAGCGTGTCGAGCCGGCAGCGCCTGATCTTCAGACAGGAGAAGTCCTCCTCCATCAGCGCCAGAGAGGCCTGACTGAAGGGCACGATGCCGGTCAGCCCGCGGTCCAGGAAACCAGGGAAGAGGATGTCGGTGTTGCGGTGGATGCGGTTCTTCCACGCCGTCTCATCGCGCACCAGGCGCCGGCGGCTGCGGGCGGCGGACTTCAGGCCGCAGTACAGCCCGTCGAAGCTCTCCAGCATCCGGCCGCGCTGCTGGATCAGCGCCTGGCCGATGCCGTCCAGCGCCAGGCTGTCGGAGACCGCACGGCGGTTGTTGCGAAGCCGGCTGGCCTGGGCCGCGTTGACCCGCAGGAAGGCCAGCCCCTCGAGTCGGAGGCGATGGATGAAGTTGAAGGTGTACGCCGCCGGGTCCTCTCCGCCGATCAGCACGTTCTGCCGCTCGATCCCGCGCTGACGCCGCACTCCCTCGATGCGCTCCAGAAGGTAGGCCGCACCCTCGGCGCTGTTGCGCACCGCGAACGGCCGGCACAGGCACTGCCCGCCGCCCAGGCACAGCATCGCCACATGCTCATCCTTCGCCAGATCCATGGGCACCACCAGCACGCCGTCCGGCCCCCCGGCGCGCTCGAAACAGGCGCGCACCTCTTGACTTCCGCTCCCGTACAGGCTTCTGTTCTTCATGTGGAGAACCTCCTGTGGTTCTGCCGCGGCGAGCAGAGGCCGCTCCGGCGGCCGTCTGTCTCCCCGACGGCTCTCGGACTCGGTGCCGGCCTTCGTGGCACGGCTCT
>JAAYYY010000280.1 GCA_012515125.1 Chloroflexota bacterium | reverse complement strand
GGCGCGCTGAACGTGCAGACGCGGGAGCCGCACGACTTCACCGCCGACGAGGTAGAGATCGTCTCGCTGATCGGCGATCTGGCGGCGGGCGCGCTGGTGAAGGCGCGGCTGCACGACCGGCAGAAGCGGCAGATTGAAGAGCTGCAGGCGCTGGCCGAGGTGAGCGCGGTGGTCACCTCCCCCCAATACCTGGACGACATCCTCGACGTGGTGACGGATATGGCGGCGAAGGTGATGGAGGCCGCGGCGTGCTCGATCTACCTGCTGGACGAAGAAGGGCAACAACTGGAGCTACGTTCGACCCGGCCGCGGCGCGAACGGCCTCTGGCGCCGCCGGTCCGGCCGTTGGGGGCGGGTATCGTGGGCAGCGTAGCGTCCAGCGGCGCGCCGTTGGCGGTGCGCGATCTGCTTAGCGGCGACGACGAGGCCGAGCGGGAGCTGGCCCGGCGCGAGGGGCTGGTCTCTCTGCTGTCGGTGCCGCTCAGCGTGCGCGACCGGGTGATTGGCGTCTTTAACTGCTACACGAAAGAGCCCCACTCTTTTACACGCGAGCAGGAGACGCTGCTGCTGACCCTTGCCAACCAGACGGCGCTGGCTATCGAGCACGCGCGGCTGGCGACCAACGCGGCGATGGTGCGCGAGATGCACCACCGCATCAAGAACAACCTGCAGACAGTGGCGATGCTCATGCGGCTGCAGCTTGCCGAGGCCGGCGGGCTGGACGCGCGGCAGGTTCTGCTCAACAGCATTCACCGCGTACACACCATCGCCGCCGTGCACGAGACGCTGTCGGAGCGCGGCTTCCACCTGGTGGACGTGCGCGACGTGCTGCAGCGCGTGGTGGCGATGGCAGCCACCCTGAGCGAGCCGGGCCGGGCGGTGACGGTGACAGTGGAGGGGGAAGCCGACCTGCTGCCGACGCGCGCGGCGACGAGCCTGGCGCTGGTGGTGAATGAGCTGATCCAGAACGCGCTGGAACACGCCTTCCCCGGCCGGACGGATGGGCGCGTGCAGGTGACGCTGGCCCGCGCGCCGGGCGCGCTGCTGGTGACGGTGGCCGACGACGGGCAGGGCTTTGCACCCGGCTTCCGGCCGGGCCTGGGGATGGAGATCGTGGAGACGCTGGTGCGCACCGACCTGCAGGGGGAGCTGACCTACAGCCAGAGCGACGCCGGAACGGAAGTGACGATCCGGCTGGACGATGCGGCGCGGGGCAGCGGGTGGCCGAAGGAGGCTGCGTGATGGGGCTGGAGATCCTGGTCGCCGACGACGAAGCGCTGATCCGCCTGGGGCTGCGGGCGATGCTGGAAGAGATGGGGCATCAGGTGACGCTGGCGACGGACGGCCGGGAGGCGCTGCGGCTGGCCCGGCAGCGCGCCTTTGACCTGGCGATCTTTGACATCAAGATGCCGCTGACCGACGGGCTGCAGGCGGCGCAGACGCTCAGCCGGACGGCGCCGCTGCCGATCATCTTTCTGACGGCTTACAGCCAGACTGACCTCGTGGAGCAGGCGACGGACCTGCCGGTACACGGCTACCTGGTGAAGCCGGTGCAGCCGGAGCAGCTCGCGGCGGCGATTGCCGTGGCCCGCAAGCGCTTTGGCGAGGCGCAGGCGGCGGAGGTTGCCGCAGCCGAGCGCCGGCTGGTGGAGCGGGCCAAGGGGCGGCTGATGGCGCAGGGGATGAGCGAGCCGGAGGCGCACCACCTGCTGCAGCGGCGGGCGCGGGAGAGCCGGCGGCCGATGGCGGCGGTTGCGCAGGAGATACTGGACGCGTAGAACGGGCAAGCAGCCCGCACAACTACCCAATGGCGCGCAGGTCGTTCTGGCGGCCAGGGATGGCCGCGCTCCGTTTCCGGTTTGAGGTCGGCGGACTGGTCATATCTACGCGGACCTGCTACGCTTGGCCTGACAACGCTCCCTCACTCCTGTGCCCGGCCGGCATCGTCTGAACCAGAAGGATAGGGAAGATGTCTGTGATCGCCCGCCTGCGCGCCGCCCTGCCGTGGTTTCTACGCCGGGGCCGGCGCTGCGACCATGTAGGGCTCATTCAGGAGGTGACGCCGAGCGAGAGATGGCGTTACGTGGACAAGATCATGTTGAGAGAGTGACGCGCTTGAACCGACCGGCCATTTTTGTCGTCGAGAGTAATCCCGGCCCGCTGGAGCTGATTCAGCAGGAGCTGCACAAACGGTACGCCGCCGATTATAACATTCACTACGCCGCCCTACCCTTTGAGGCGCTGGCCACGCTGTCCACGCTCAGAGAGGCCGGCGCCCCCGTCGCCACGATACTGGCTTCCTGCTGGCTGGAGGGGATGGGCGGCGAGACGTTCCTGCAACTGGCCCGCCACCTGCACCCGCAGGCCCGGCGCGTCCTGCTAACCACCCGTGGCGACAAGTCTGTCGCCCAGACGATCATCCATGCCTCGGCGATCGGCACGATTGATGCTTACAGCTCGAAGCCGTTGGGGGCCGCCGACGAGGATTTCCACATCGTCGTCAGCCAGATGCTGCACGATTGGGTCGCCGAAAACCGGCCGCCGTACATCGTCGCGCGCATTGTGGGCGACCAGTGGTCACGCCGCTCGCACGAGCTGCGGGACCTGTGCAAGCGGAACAGCCTGACCTTCGAGTTTTACGACACGGATAGCGCGGAAGGGCGGAGCCTGCTGGAGGAGAGCGGCTGCCCGGCCGGCCCGCTACCGGTCGTGTTGCTGGCCGACGGGCAGGCGCTGACGGACCCGTCGAACATCGAGCTGGCCGAGGCGCTGGACAGGGCCAGTATTGCCGACATCACCGGCCCGCTGCCGGAAGGGGTGGTGGACGTGGTCATCGTCGGCGCCGGGCCGGCCGGGCTTTCGGCTGCCGTGTACGGCGCTTCCGAGGGGCTAAGCACGCTGGTCGTGGAGCGCGTGGCGATTGGCGGGCAGGCGGGCATGAGTTCCCGCATCCGCAACTACATGGGCTTTCCTATGGGCATCTCCGGCGGCGAGCTGGCTTCGCGCGCCTACTGGCAGGCCTGGCTGTTTGGCACGGACTTCACCTTTGGGCGCGAGGTAGCCGAGCTGGAGGTGCAGGGGGACGAGCGGGTGCTGCGGCTGGCCGACGGCGGCGAGGTCCGGGCGCGCGCGGTGATTCTGGCGATGGGGGTCTCGTATCGTCGTCTGGGGATTCAGGCGCTGGACGAGCTGATCGGCGCCGGCGTCTTCTACGGCTCGGCCAGCGCGGAAGCTGTGGCAATGAAGGGCCAAAAGGTATTCGTGCTGGGGGCGGGCAACTCGGCAGGGCAGGCGGCGCTGCACCTGGCGCGTTTTGCCGAGGACGTGACGGTGCTGGTGCGCGCCGACTCGCTTCTGCCGAGCATGTCGGAGTATCTGATCAGGGAGATCGAGAGCACGCCGAACGTGAGGGTGCGCACCAACACGGAGGTGGTGGGCGGCGGCGGCTCATACCGGCTGGAGCAGCTTGTCCTGGAGCGGAATGGGACGCGAGAGACGGTGCCGGCCCACGCCCTCTTCGTGCTCATCGGCGCGACGCCGCATACCGAATGGCTGCCGGAGACGGTCTGCCGCACGGAGGAGGGCTACATCGTCACCGGCCGGGAGCTACTGGAGGACGAGACGCCACCGACCGAATGGCCGCTGGAGCGCCGCCCATACCTGCTGGAGACAAGCATCCCCGGCGTCTTTGCAGCGGGCGACGTGCGCCACGGCTCCCTCAAGCGGGTCGCCTCAGCGGTGGGCGAAGGCTCGACGGCGATCACCTTCGTCCACCGCTATCTGGCCGGCGATTAGAGCAGCTTTTCGACGAGCTGCCGGTGCGGCGAGGCGATGACGGTAAAGGACTCGATCACGCCCTCGTCGCGCAGCCGGTTGGCGGCGCTATTGACGGCATTGCGCACGGCGGACAGCTCGCCGGTGAAGATACAGAACGCCTTGCCGCCCAGGGCAAAGGGCAGCCTGATCTCCAGCAGATGGACGGGCGCGGCCTTCACGGCCGTGTCGGCGGCGATGATGGCGCCCGCAAGCGTGTAACACTCGACCACGCCGACGGAACCGACGTGTTCGACCTCGGTCGTCGCCGTCAGGGCGGGGAAGATGGAGGGGTGGACGTTCGACAGCACGAATTGATCGACGACCACGTCGGGCGCCACGCGCTGGCCTTCGGCGACAGCGCTGCGCACGTGGGTGATCGTGCCGGC
>JAAYYY010000279.1 GCA_012515125.1 Chloroflexota bacterium | reverse complement strand
CCGCGGGCCGTCGGAGCGCGCCAGCTAACGCGCGTCCACGCGCTGGGACTGCTTGAGTGGGTGCGGCATGCATCCGGGCAGGGCGCCGGGCTGCTGGACGCCGATACCTACGTCACGGCCGAGAGCTACGATCTGGCCCTCGCCGCGGCGGGCCACGCCTGCGCCGCCGTCGATGCGGTGCTGACGAACCAGACAGAGCGGGCGCTGGTGCTGGCGCGCCCGCCGGGCCACCACGCGACCCGCTACCGGCCGGGCGGTTTCTGCCTCTTCAACAACGTGGCTGTGGCGGCGCGCCACGCTCAGGACGCCTACGGGCTGCAGCGCGTCTTCATTCTCGACTACGACGTTCATCACGGAAACGGGACGCAGGATATCTTCTACGACGACGGCACGGTCCTCTTTTCCAGCCTGCACCTCTATCACCCCTTCTTTTATCCGGGCACGGGCAGCCTGCACGAGACGGGAAGCGGCGCCGGGCGCGGCGCTACGCTCAACGTCCCGTTCCCGCGCCACGTGGGCGACGAGGGCTACCGCCGCGCCTTTACCGAAGTGGTGCTGCCGGCGGCCCGTGTCTTTGCCCCGGACCTGATCCTCGTCTCCGTCGGCTTTGACGCCCACTGGAACGACCCCCTTGCCTCGGCCGGCCTCTCGCTGACGGGCTACGACGCCCTGGCGCGCCTCCTGCTCGAGCTGGCCGGCGAATTGACCGGCGGGCGTATCATCTTTGTGCTCGAAGGGGGCTACCTGCTGCCGGCCCTGCACTACGGCATCCTCAATCTCTGCGCTGCGCTGCTCGGCGAAGCGACAGTCGTCGATCCCCTGGGCCCCATGCCCGGCCGGGAGACGCCGGTAGACGAATTGCTGGCCCAGCTGCGCCGCCTTCACTTGCCTAAATAGGCGCAAACTCGCATAATAACCGCCATCAGCATTTGGATAGCGTTCCGTTGCTCACCAGCCGGTAGGGGTCACAGTAGAAAAGAGGTTGCTCTCTCCTGAGCCTGATCAGCCTGTGTGACGGGACGTTTATCCCATATGGGGGTGTGTTGCCTGGAAGTATCCTACGGGTCGTCGCGAACGTTGGCAATTACCAGGGGACATTCCCAACAGAGCGTAACGGGCCATGGCTCAGATCACACTCTCCAAATATCTGCGGCTCATCGACGAGCTGATTGACGAAAGCAGGCTGGCCGAAGCGGTGGCGCATAGCCGCCATCTCCTCGAGCAGCATCCCCGGCACATCGACACGTACCGCCGTCTGGGCAAAGCTCTGCTGGAGCAGGGCGACTATGCCGGCGCAGTGGACATCTTCCAGCGCGTGCTCAGCGCGATGCCCGCCGATTTTGTAGCCCACGCCGGGCTGGCGATTGTTCACAAGGCCGGCGACCGCTGGAAGCAGGCTCTGTGGCACATGGAGCGGGCCTTCGAGGTCGAACCTTACAATGCCGCCATCCGCACCGAGCTGCAGGAGCTGTATGGTCGCCGCGACGGGCTGGCCCCGGCGCGGGTAGAGCTGACGCGCGGCGCTCTCGCCCGCCTCTACGTCAAGGGAGGGCTCTACCAGCAGGCCATTCTGGAGCTGCGGGAGATGCTGGCGGAAGAGCCAGAGCGCGTTGACCTGAAGCTGCTGCTGGCCGAAGCCCACTGGCGCGCCGAAGAGCGCGTCGAGGCGGCCGAACAGTGCGAGGCGATTCTGGAGCTGCTGCCCGATTGCATTGATGCCCACGCCATGCTCGCCGACATCATGCTCGCCACCGGCGACACCGGCAGCGCCATGCCCCACCTGGAACGGCTGCAGGCGCTGACCCAGCTCTCGCAGAGCAGCCTCCAGGAAAAGCCGGCGCTCGCCGACCTGTTCAACCTGCCCGGCGCTCCGGCGCTGCCGCGCGAGATCACCGTTGACCGGCTGAGCGACGCCGAAGCGCTTGGCCTTCAACAGCAGCAAGAAGCGGCGGCCTGGATCAGCGAGCTAGACCTGGAGGCGGAGAACGTCGAGGACGACCTGGGCTGGCTGCAGGAGCTTCAGGAAGAAGGCGGCGAGAGTGGG
>JAAYYY010000278.1 GCA_012515125.1 Chloroflexota bacterium | reverse complement strand
TGCGGGTCACGGCGGAGCAGGTCCAGCGCCTGCAGTGTGGAAATGCCGCCGACTTCAGCCTTCAGGTCGCGTCCGCCGGTGCCGAGCGCCTGGGAGACGCCGCCGCCCTGGTTGTGGATGGCGACGGTGATCGCCTGCAGGCCCGTGCCGGAGGCGGCGACCAGGCCGATGGGCCCGCGACGCACCCGGTTTGCAAAGCCGAGGCCAACGCCGTTGACGATCGCAGTGCCGCAGTCCGGCCCCATGAGCAGCAGCCCTTTCTCGCGCGCTTTCTGCTTGAGTCGCACCTCGTCGTCCAGGGGAACGTTGTCGCTGTAAAGGAAGACGTGTTTGCCCAGCTCCAGCGCTTCTTCGGCCACGGAGGCGGCATAGCGGCCGGGCACGCTGACCAGCACCCAGCGGGCAGCCGGGAGCTGCTGCGCGGCCGTGGTCAGGCTACGCGGGTGGAAGCTCTGCGCCGCGCCGGCCGAACGCCGCCGGCGTAGCAGCTCGTCTACCTGAGCGATGGCGCCCGTCGCCGTCCCTTCGTCGTCGGCCGTAACCATGATCAGAAGGTCATCCGGCCCGGCGGCGATCGTCTCCAGGGCAAAGCCCGAGGCGGTCAGCAGCTCGCAGTTGGCGGGCGTCGCCATGACGACGCCCGCATCGCGCACGCCGGGCAATTCCGCCAGCGCCTTCTGCAGCTGCATGAGCACCACGGAATCGAAATAAGCGCCGGAACGCACCTCGTGCCTGGTAACAGCCATATCCACACCCTACCGCCCTTGTTCCTCCCGGAGCTGGCGGACGACGCGCCGGGCGACAAGGTTGGCGAACCAGTTGAGCAGGGCGACAAGCAGCAGCACCGCGGCCCCGCCGCCCAGCAGCCAGCGCTGGCGGCTGTCCGGGATCAGGTCGGCGACCACGTCGCGGGCCACATTCAGGGCGAACTCCGTCTGGCTGGGCGGCGGTGGGGCGCTGGCCGGGACCGCGCGCGCACTGTCCTCGCCAGAGGTCGCGTCGAGGCTCGCCGGCTGCAGGCGGGCCTGGATCTGCCGGTCGAGATTGTCGAGGCTCTGGCGGGCGATGGCCTGCGCCGAGCTTTCCATCAACCGCTGCCCGACGGTGGCGATGCGCCCGCTGATCTGCGCCTCGCCTTTGTAATGCATGACGGTAGCCGCGCCGTTGCTCTCCAGGCGCACGTCGCCCTCGCCGCGCACGATGCCTGCCGGGCCGCGCCCGTTGACGAGCATGTGGTAGCTCTGCGGCGGCTGAAGCTCGCTGAGCTGGACGCTGCCCTGAAAGGTGCCCTGGACCGGCCCAACGCGGATCTTCATGACGCCTTCGTATTCGTTTTCGCCGGTACGCTCCAGTCGCTCGCAGCCGGGCATAATACGCGCCAGCATCTCCGGGTCGAGGAACATCTCCCAGACCAGCTCCCGTGGAGCGTCAAAGTCGTAACGGCCGTTAAGCTCTATCAAGCCGCCTCCTTATTCCCCATGCGCTCGGCTGCGAGCCGCACGGCATCGACAATGTGCTGGTAGCCGGTACAGCGGCAGAGATTGCCCGAAATCGCCTCGCGGATTTCAGCCTCGCTCGGGTCGGGGTTGCTTTCGAGGAAGGGGAGCAGCGTCATCAAGAAGCCCGACGTGCAGAAGCCACACTGCAGGCCGTGGGCCTCGTGGAAAGCTTCCTGCAGCGGGTGCATCTGCTGCGGCGTGCCCAGCGCTTCTACGGTTTGCACCTCGTGTCCTGTGGCCTGCACGGCGAGCATCAGGCAGGAGCGCACCGCCGCGCCGTCCAGGAGCACGGTGCAGGCACCGCAGACGCCGTGCTCGCAGCCGACGTGGGTGCCGGTCAGCCCCAGCTCGTGGCGCAGGAAGTCGCTGAGTAGAAGTCGAGGCTCGACCTCGCGGCGCACCGCCCGGCCGTTCACCTGCAGTTCGACGGTTAGCTTGTTCATAGCGCTCCCTCTACGGACACAGGCTGCCGGGCCCGCTGTGCCGCCTGCTGCAGGGCCCTCCGGCCGAGCACCTCGGCGAGATGGCGCTTGTAGGCGACGGTAGCGTGAATGTCCGCTGTCGGGTCAATCTCTTCCTGCGCCGCCTGGTTAGCCGCCTCGGCGATCAGCTCCGGCGAGAGAGGCTGATCGATAAGCAGCGCCGCGGCCCGGTAGGCCACGCGGGGAATCTCGCCCAGGTTAAGGTAGACGAGGCGCGCCTGCCGGCAGACGCCTTCGCCGTCTACGGTCACCAGCGCGGCGACGCCGGCCTGGGCATAATCGCCGTGGCGGCGGGCGACCTCCAGAAAGGCGTAGCCGGTTTGCGCAGGCAGCGGCGGAATCGCCACTTCGACCAGAATCTCCTCCGGCTCAAGGGCCGTCATAAAGAGCCCCTGGTAGAAGTCCTCGGCGCTGACCCAGCGCTCGCCGCCCAGCCGGCGCAGGCAGAAGCGGGCCTCCAGCGCAACGGTGATTACGGGCAGCTCACCTGCGGGATCGGCGTGGGCCAGGCTGCCGCCCAGGGTGCCGCGGTTACGGATCTGCGGGTGGGCGACGTGAGGCATGGCTTCGTGCAGCAGGGGCGCCAGCGCGGCGATGGTCTCGTCCAGCTCCAGCATGCGCTGGCGGACCATCGCGCCGAGGCGGAGGCCGCCGGCCTCGTTGCGCTGCAGGTGGCCCAACTCGGAGACGCCGTTGAGATCGACGATGACGGCGGGCTGGGCCAGCCGGAAGTTCATGACCGGAATGAGGCTCTGCCCGCCGGCCAACAGCTTGGCGTCGTAGCCGTGCTGGTCCAGCGCCGCCAGCGCTTCCTCGAGGGAGGTGGGGGCAATGTAGGTGAAAGGGGCGGGTTTCATCCCTGTTGCCTGTTACGCAGGTTGACCATACGGTGTATGATAGAAGCGCATCGCTTCAGGAACGCTTCACGACCGGCCGGATGAAGCGTTCCTGAAGCGTTCAGCTACTACAGTGAGTGTGAAAGGGTTGTGTCGATAGGGTCCGAGGGATAGTTTTGTCGCCGTCAGTAGCGCGAAATTGCCAGCTGATCACGCCGCGAGCGCAGCGCTGGCTGCAAGAATGCCGGCAGGCCCGCGTTCTGCACCTGTTTGATACGGCCTGCAACCTGGTGGACGAACACGGCCGGGTGCTCTCGCTCGTCTCGCCCCGCGTGTCGCCGGGGCCGTTTGCGCTGGTGCTGGAAGGCGACCGGAGACTGCGGCTGGATCGTGCGGCAGCCGTCCGCGTCGATCGGCAGGCACAGCGCCTCTATCTGGGCCAGGCGGCGCTTAACTACGGGGCTGCCCGCTGCTGGCAACCGAGGCCGGATTGGCCGGCGCTGCGCTGCGCACGGCCGGCCTGGGCGACACTGCCTGCGCTGCCCGCGCAGATCGCACAGCTTCTGCACCAGTTGTTGGACGACATCTGTGCTGATGACCTGTCCGGAGTGCGCGAGGCGGCGCGCGGGCTGGCCGGCCGGGGCATCGGGCTGACGCCGACTGGCGACGACGTGCTCATGGGCGTCCTCTACGGACTGTGGGTCTGGAAGCCGGAGCGCCCGTTGCTGGAGGCCATTGTGCGCAGCGCTGCGCCTCACACCACCACGCTATCGGCAGCTTTTTTGCGCGCTGCCGCAGAGGGGGAAGCCGGCTATGCCTGGCACCGCCTGGTAGGCGGCGACGCCGGCGCTATCGCGGATATCCTGGCTATCGGCCATTCCTCCGGCCGGGAGGCCTGGGCGGCCTTTGTAACGACCTGGACGAGGCTGGCCGGTGAGTGAGGTTAGTCCGGCGACGGCGGGCCAGGATGTTGCGGCGCGGCATAGCGTTACGCCGGTCCGCACGCTCCCGCGCTGGCTGCGCCGCGTCCTCGCCTTTCTCCTGGTGCTGGCGTTGCTCGCGCTGGCCTGGGAGGGGTTAAAATGGCTGGCGGGCGACCCCTGGCGGCCGGAGAGCAACCCGTTTGGCATCAGCCATACGCCGCCGTTCCGGGCGAAGATCGCTTCTGACCTGAATCTGCCGCACCTGTGGGATATCGCCGGGGCGTTCGGCCAGCCGTCGCGCCGCAATGGCCCGCCCCTGAGTGCCGTCCTGCTGGAGGCCGCCCTGTTCACCTTCCGGGAAGCGATAGCCGGCTTCCTTCTGGGCGGCCTGCTCGGCTTTCTGCTCGGCACGCTGTTCGCCCACGTCACCCTGCTGGAGCGCGGCTGCATGCCCTACGTGGTTGCCTCGCAGACAGTGCCCATCCTGGCTATCGCGCCGATGGTCGTCATCTGGCTGAAGGCCGGATGGATCTCCGTCGCGGTAATCGCCGCTTACCTGACGTTCTTCCCGGTGGCCATCAACACCCTGCGCGGGCTGCGCAGCCCGGACCCGATGGCGTTGGAGCTGATGCATTCTTATGCGGCCAGCCCCTCCGAGATCCTCTGGAAATTGCGGGTGCCGGCCGCGTTGCCCTACATCTTCACCGCGCTGAAGATCTCCGCCACGGCCAGCGTCGTCGGCGCGATCATCGGCGAGCTGCCGTCGGGTATTCGCGGCGGCCTGGGCGGTGCCATTCTCAACTTCAACTCCTTTTACATCTCCGGCCCGGCGCGCCTGTGGGCGGCGATCATCGCCAGCGCCGCGGTGGGGATCGGTTTTTACCTGCTGGTCACCGTGGCCGAAAGGCTGGCGCTGCGCAGCCGGCCGTTAGCCGCGGGAGAAGGCGTCTGAGCGCCCGGATGCAAACAGGATAGACAGTAACCGTGGAAGCACCAATCGTCTCGCTTTCGGGAGTCAATAAGATCTTCAATCCGGGCAGCGCCAAGGAGACGGTGGCGCTGAAGGATATCAACCTGGCTATCGAGACCGGCTCGTTCGTCTCGGTGATCGGGCCGTCTGGCTGCGGCAAATCCACGCTGCTGCGGCTGGTGGGCGACCTCATCCAGCCGACGAGCGGCGAAGTCAAGGTGAAGGGCAAGCCGGCGCGCCAGGCGCGGTTGAACCAGGATTACGGCATCGTCTTCCAGGCGCCGGTGCTCTTTGAATGGCGCAGTATTCTCAAGAACATCCAGCTCCCGATGGAGCTACGCGGCACGACGCCCGCCGAACGCGACCGGCGGGCGCGGGAGCTGCTGGGACTCGTCGAGCTGACCGGCTTCGAGAGGCATTATCCGTGGCAGCTCTCCGGGGGCATGCAGCAGCGCGCCTCTATCGCCCGCGCCCTGGCCATCCAGCCGGAGCTGCTGTTGATGGACGAGCCGTTTGGCGCGCTAGACGAGATGACGCGCGAACGCATGAACATGGAGCTACACAACATCTGGCGGCAGACGGGCACGACGGTGCTCTTCGTGACGCACAGCATTCCCGAGGCGGTCTTTCTTTCCACGCGCATTCTGGTTA
>JAAYYY010000277.1 GCA_012515125.1 Chloroflexota bacterium | reverse complement strand
TCTGTCGGTTCATCATAGCCTCCATGTTGCTTCGACGGTTTGTTTCACCCATCCAATACGGATTCTCCGCGATGGGCGTTTCACCCTTATCCGTCAGAGAGCAGTATACGCGCTGCCCGTCGTCTGGAATCGGGCGGCCGTCCAGTTCGGAGCCTGGCCGGCCGGTCAGCCCCTCGTCTGGCGAACCAACCAGGCCGGCTGCCATGTGACATCTATCACGCTTCCAAACGCCAAATGGCACTATACGCCGCCCCCAGATCATTCTATGCTAAGAAAGCACGCCTATGCTTCATCGGCGCGGAGGATGGGGGAAGAAATGAGTGGCAAGGCAAAACGTAAAGTGCCCCAGGGCACGCCGATCAGTAGCCTGCTGGAAGGTGAAGAGGAGCAGCGCCCGGCGCACGAGAAGAAGCGCAAACCGAAGAAAAACCAGCAGCGCCCCGGCAAGAACAAGACCGTCCGCCGGAATAGACGGCCTTCGTCGGGGGGCTTCCGTCGTTGACGCTGTTATCGGCGGGGCCAAGGAGCGTTCGTCATGGCCGGTAAGATTCTGGTGACCTATGCCAGCCGGGGAGGCGCGACGGCCGGCGTCGCCGAGGAGATCGGCCAGACCCTGGCCGACCGCGGCATCGACGTCGAAGTGCGGCCCATGCACGAGGTGCAGAACCTGGACCCCTACAGCGCCGTCGTCGCCGGCAGCGCCATCCAGGGCGGCGCCTGGCTGCCCGAGGCCGTGCAGTTTGTGCAGAAGAACCGCGCGGCCCTCGACGAGAAGCGCTGTGCCCTCTTTCTCGTTTGTATGACGCTGGCGATGCCTTCCGCCGAAAAGCATCGCCAGTTCGTCTCGGCCTGGATGGAGCCGGTGC
Source organism: Chloroflexota bacterium (assembly GCA_012515125.1). Taxonomy (GTDB): domain Bacteria; phylum Chloroflexota; class Anaerolineae; order Promineifilales; family Promineifilaceae; genus JAAYYY01. The sequence goes on along the minus strand of JAAYYY010000277.1, from coordinate 4,757 downwards.
GGAAGCTGGTCAGCCCCGTCGCCGAAGGGCTCTTTGCCGGCGCGTTCGACCTGCACAAAGTGCCCTCATTCGCCGACCGGCTCAAGTTCCGCGTCAGCATGCTTGCCGGCGTCTGGCCGACCGGCGATCACCGCGACTGGCAGGCTATCGACGCCTGGGCCGCCTCACTGCCGCCCCTGCTTGGCGTCTGAACCTCCGGCTACCACATCATCACCGCCGTCTTGCCCGCGCCTCCGCTGTAGTAGAGGCGCACGCGCAGCACGTATTCCCGTCCCTGGAAGAGCTTGAGCTGGATGCTCGCGTTACGCCCTGTGCCGCTGTCGTCGTCCCCGGTCTGGTAGCGCAGCTCGCCGCCCACGTTCTCAAAAAGCACCATCACCGTGTCGGCCGTGCCAAAGGTCTGCACGTTATAGCGCCGGGTGGCCTCCGGCCGGATGGTGAAGTTCTTCTGCTCGCCCGCCTGGATGCTGAGAAAGGCCGGGCTGAACGGCTGCAGCAGCGGATATTCCGGCTCCAGCGACGGGTAGAACGTCCGCACCCACGTCTTGTCTCGCTCCGAGAGGCCGCCGGCGGGCTTCACACCGTTGCGATACTCGGCCGGCTCCTGGATGAAGCCGGCCGGGAACGGGTAGTGCATCACCGAATCAGGGTCCCAGTTGGAGCCCTGTACGGTATCGGGCGCGATCTTGCGGATGATGTTGTAGAACGTTTTCTGCCGGTCCCAACGGTTGGGCGGCTTGGCTAAAGCTGCATAGACCGCCTCCTCGTTCCAGACGATGCCGGCGTTGGGGTTCTGATGCTCGTGGGGGAAGCCGAGCGTATGGCCGATTTCGTGGATCGCCGTGTCCAGCTCCGCTGGCGAGCGGGTCAGGTCCCAGCCAAAATTCATCGTTCGCTCGTTCACGCTCAGGTTCAGGTCGATCAGGTCGCGGCCCACGTACGACCAGGAGCCGTCGCCGCGCATGAAGCCGATACGGATCTCGGCCTCGTCGCGTGAGGCCACTTCCTGGAACGACACGCCGATGCCCACGTCCATCCAGGCCTGGAAGGCGCGGCGCACGACTTCGCGCTGCGCCTCCGGCCCGACCCAGCTCCGCCACTCCTGCGCGCCGCCGCTGCCCTGGACAAACTCGCCGTCACTCTCTTCGTCGAAGAAGTAGTAGCGGAGCACGGTGCCGTTCACCCACTTCTTGCGGAACAGCGTGATCAGCTCGAAGCGGGGTGGGGCCATGTTCGGGTCGAGCTGCGGCTGCGGCACCTCCGGCACGGCACAGTAGAAAAAGCCTTCCGGCTCGGCGACCTCCTCTTCGAGGTCCGCGGCCCCGGCTACATGCGCGCTTTCATCCATTGTCTGCCTCCTGTTACGGGGATAAGCTGTCGCTCTGACTGTGCATCATAGCAGAACCATCCTCCGTCTGGCTATAAACCAGAATACGTCAGGACAGTTGTGCGCAGCTTCAGCGCGGCGTCTCCCAGCGCTCGCAGAGCGCCAGGCCGCAGGCAATGGCCTCGGCGAGCGATAGGGCGCGCCCCCGCGCCTGCTGTTCCTCCCACGCCGGCTGCCCCAGCCCCTCGCAGCCGCGCGCCATGAACGGCGCGTGCTCCGCCTGTTTGCTGGGCGGCGCGGGCACGCCCAGCGCCTCGCGCAGCGCCGCCGTAGCGCCCCACAGCCGGGGCGCGCGCTCGTCCGGTTCGTCTACGGAAGCGATGGCGGCGATCCCTTCCAGGCAGGCCACGATATGCTCTTTGTCGCCCAGCTCGCAGAGCAGCTCCAGGCTCTCCCGCTGGAGGGCGTAGGCCGCCCTGATGTCGCCCTGATGTAGCGCGTTGTGCCCCAACCGGTTCAGAGAGTAGGCGATGCCCATCTTCTCGCCCATCTACCGCCGCAGGGCCAGGCTTTCGGCGAACAGCTCGTGCGCGCGCCGATGCTCGCCCTGCACCTCGGCGACGTCGCCCAGGTTGGCGAGCAGCGTGGCGATGTACGACGGGTTGCCCAGCTCCCGGCTCAACACCAGCGCCTCTTCGTAATAGATGCGCGAGCGCTCGTAGTCGCCGTGCCGGCCCGCCGCCGCCCCCAGATTGTTGAGGCAGATGACCAGGCCGCGCCTGTCGCCAAGCTGCCGGCGCAGCTCCAGGCTCGTTTCCAGTTGTTGCACCGCCAGATAGGCCAGCAGGGCGCGCACTTTGTCATACTTGAAATCGGGCGGGCTCTCCGCCGCAAACGTCGCCTGCCACGGCCCCAGGAAACAGAGGGCAAGTTCTCTCATTCGCGGCTCCGCGATTCAGAGTCACCCGGCTTGTGCGAGTTGCGTTGTTGGCAGTGAGGACAGGCAGCGACGGGCGACTGGTCTGGAGGCATTATAACAGCCGGTAAATTCGCTTCAACCACCCGGCGGGCCACTAACGGTTCACTAACGGCGGCGCCGAGAATAGACATTGTTGTGTATCCGGCTATTCCCCGCAGGACAGAAGGAACTGACCCATGCCCGAGCCGCCAGGCGAACACCGTTACCACGCATACCTGCTCCGCCTCTGGTCGGCCGTCGAGGAGGGCCAGCTCACCTGGCGGGCCTCGCTGGAGAATCCCCGGACCGGCGAGCGAATCGGTTTTGCCTCGCTGCAGCGGCTGTTTGCCTTCCTGCTGGACCAGACCAGCCTGCATGCCGAGCTTAACGCATCTCCGCCCACGATAGATGATGACCGGGGAGCAGAATCGAAGAGAGGTAAGTGATGAAATTAGTTGCGAATCGACTGCAATGGCTGGCGTTCGTCGCCATGCTGCTGATGCTGTCCCTCTTCAGTGCCCGGCTGATGCCGGACGCCTCGGCGGCAACCGCCCAGACCGGAACCATCGCCTATACGACGGGCGCCAGCGTGCGCCTCGTCGAGCCGGACGGCAGTAACGACCGGCTCCTGTGGGCCTCGCCGCACCCCGTAGATAACGGCATCAATGGCCTCGCCTGGCGCCACGACGGCACGGAGCTCGCCTTTATCAGCAACCACGAAGCTTCCGTTTCGCCCTACGAGCAGGACATCTACGCCATCCGGCCCGACGGAACCGGCCTGCGCAAGCTCACCAACGCCCCTGCTCACGACGCCCTCGCCGGATACCCCAAGGGGACCGTTACGGTCGACGTGAACGTGGTATCGCCGGGCGGCGGCCCCTATCTCGTCTACGTCAGCGGCGCTCCGGTCGGGCAGACCGTCTCCGGCGCGGCGCCGTCCACAACCCGGCTGACCTTCACCAACGTGGCCGACTTTGGTGCAACCCAGCAGCCCGTGGTTGCCGTCTGGGGAGACCGCCGCTGGTTCAACGCCGCCAGCGCCGACGTGCAGCCCGGCGCGACAGTCCACGCCGGTACGCTGACCATCTCCGGCGACGGCTTCTGGCACTTTGGCGTGCACGCCGATGTTCTGTCCTGGCGCAGCGACGACAGCCGCCTCGGATTCATCTTCGGCGCCGGCTGCGAGATGCGGCAGACCGCAGCCAACCCACCGGCCGGCATGAAAGACAGCCCCCTGCTGAACCCGGCTGTCTCCGGTACCACCTGTCTGCTCGATTGGGCTCCGCTGAGCGCCCGCGCCGGCGAGATCCTCTACACGGAATCCAACGCCTTCACCGGCATCGGCCACATCTACCTGACCAGCGAAGGGAGTACCGGCGCCGGCGAGCCGCTGATCAACTATCCACTGCCCTCCGCCATTCTCGACCTGGAATGGCTGCCGGATGGCTCCGGCTTCCTCTTCTCCTACCTGGACGAGTCGTATGCGACGGCGAACATCTACGCCTATACCTGGGGCGCTTCCAGTGTGACGCCGCTGACGAGCTTCACCGACGAATACGCCGGCAGCTTCAGCATCTCGCCGGACGGGCAGAACGTCGTCTTTGAACGGGCCGCCAGTCTGGAAGACAACCCGGACCTGTGGGTAATGGCTATCGACGGCTCCGGTCTGCGCCTCCTGGTCCGCGATGCCGGCCGGCCGGCCTGGGGCAGCCCATCCGGCGGCTCCGAGCCCCCACCGCCCCCCGTCGGCGACGAGCGCGTCTACGTTCCCTTCGTCGTCAGCCGCTGACGCTTCGCTGCAGGCATCCGGCTCCGGCCCGTCCCTGACCGGCGCCATAGAGCCGGATGCCTTCCTCGGCGATCACCCGCTCCTCGTCGTTGGGCACGACCAGCATCGGCGCCGGGGAGCCCCCTTCGTATAGACCATTTATCCAGCACGGCGCGGCTCCCGGGATTGGACGATTGTCATACGCTTTGTGGGCCTTTCTTCATTTCCGGCGGGCGGCCATCTCTGCTATCCTACGCTGAGAACTAACGTATCGAAGGGAACGTCGGTCCGCAGACGCCACCCTGCTCGCCACGGCACGGCGACGAACGCACGGCACCGAGCAGGTTTATCCCACCGATCGACATTTTGGAAAACCCTACTGGGGAAACAGGGCGCTTTCGGCAAAGCCACTCTGTGGAGGTTGAAGTGCATCTATCCACGCCAGGTGAGCCTGCCAGCATCGGCGACTTCGTCGATATTGACGTTCTCCAGCGCATCCAGGATACATTTGCTCAGGCCATGTCGGTCGGCGCAGTCACCGTCGATCGGGCCGGCAAACCGGTAACCCGCCCCAGCAACTTCCAGCCTCTCTGTCTGCTCGTCCGCTCCACGCCCGAAGGGCTGGCCCGCTGCCAGGCCAGCGACGCCGAGAGCGGGCAGATCGCCTTCAACCAGAACGCCCCGCACACCTACGTCTGCAAAGG
>JAAYYY010000276.1 GCA_012515125.1 Chloroflexota bacterium | reverse complement strand
GTAGCGCGCCTCACGCGTATCGAAGACGAGGTGACCGCCGGCGCGTACGCGTTCGTTACCGGCAAGCTGCATCTCTTCGGCCACCTGCTGCGGGAGGCGGCAGAGCAGGCTGTGGTCGCCATCCGCCAGCCGCAGCGCAACTTCACCGGGAGCCGGGGCGTAGGGCCTGAGGGCTTCGACCTTGCCGACGATGAAGACGAGACCGAGCGGCAGCTCAGAAGGTACACGGAGCGCCATCCGTTCGTTCAGGCGACTGACGGTAATATCCATAATCCGGCTGCAACCTCCTCCCTACGGCGCTTTCGCAGCTGGCACACTGCGGCGATTACCCTCGGCAAAAGTTGTCATTTTGACAGGCATGCCGTAAACTTATTGTTGGTCACCTTGCCGGTTCTGTCAAGCTAATAGCCGGACCGGCAGCCGGGGATCGGGGCAAGCGCCGGGCGCATAGGCGTGGCTGGCGCTTGCCAGCAGGCAGATTAAAAACGTGTTGGAACGCTGAGCGCGTGTTGACGGACCCGGCGATTCTGCTATACTAATGCTTCTGTGCCAGGTGCTCGGCAGCAAGCTGGCACGCTCTGCAAACTGGGCACAGAGAGCAACTATGACCGGTGCGATTGGCAGGCGCCGATCGCCACAGGTCACCGGCCGACGTAGCTCAATTGGCAGAGCAATGCTCTTGTAAAGCATAGGTTATGGGTTCAAGTCCCATCGTCGGCTTTGCACACCAGGGTCAGTGTCCCGAGCGGCAAAGGGGGCGGACTGTAAATCCGCTGGCAGACGCCTTCGCAGGTTCGAGTCCTGCCTGGCCCACTTTTAGACCTGATCACACAGGCGCCCGCGTAGCTCAGGGGTAGAGCGCATTCTTGGTAAGAATGAGGTCATGGGTTCAAATCCCATCGCGGGCTTTCTACCCCGTCCACCCAGGCGATTTGCCAGGGGGTGGCGGGGTCTTCTTGTGAAAGGTGGATGACACCGGTCACGATAGCCGCAGGTCTAGCGTCGAGTTCGTCAGCATAGCTGCCTCGCCTGCGCAGCAAGGTCAGCAGAAGTTAACGAGGATAAGAAGGAATGGCAAAAGAGAAGTTTGTACGCGCGAAGCCGCATGTGAACATCGGGACGATAGGGCACATCGACCACGGGAAGACGACGCTGACGGCAGCGATCACGAAAGTGTTGTCGCTGAAGGGGCTGGCGGACTTTTCGGCGTTCGACCAGATTGACAACGCGCCGGAAGAGAAAGAGCGGGGCATTACGATAGCGATTTCGCACGTGGAGTACGAGACGGAGAACCGGCACTACGCGCACGTGGACTGCCCTGGGCACCGGGACTACATCAAGAACATGATTACCGGGGCGGCGCAGATGGACGGCGCGATTCTGGTGGTGGCGGCGCCGGACGGGCCGATGCCGCAGACGCGGGAGCACGTGCTGCTGGCGCGGCAGGTGGAAGTGCCGGCGATGGTCATCTTCCTGAACAAAGTGGACATGATGGACGACGAAGAGCTGCTGGAGCTGGTGGAGCTGGAGCTGCGCGAGCTGCTGGACAGCTACGAGTTTCCCGGTGACGAGACGCCGATTGTGCGCGGGAGCGCGCTGCAGGCGCTGGAGAGCACGAGCCAGGACGTGGAGGCGCCGGAGTACGCGCCGATTTGGGAGCTGATGCGCGTGGTGGACGAGTACATTCCGGCCCCGGAGCGGGAGACGGACAAGCCGTTCCTGATGTCGGTGGAAGACGTGTTCAGCATCAAGGGGCGGGGGACGGTGGTCACGGGCCGGGTGGACCGGGGGACGCTGACGCCGGGACAGGAAGTGGAGATAGTGGGGCTGCGCGACGAGATCCGCAAGGTGGTGGTGACGTCGATGGAGATGTTCCACAAGACGCTGGACAAGGTAGAAGCGGGAGACAACGCCGGGCTGCTGCTGCGCGGGGTAGGGCGCGAGGAAATCGAGCGTGGACAGGTGTTGGCCAAGCCGGGCAGCATCACGCCGCACCGGGAGTTCATGGGGGAGGTGTACGTGCTGCGCAGGGAGGAAGGCGGGCGGCACAAGGCGTTCTTCCCGGGCTACCGGCCGCAGTTCTACATCCGGACGATGGACGTGACGGGAGAAATCACGCTGCCGGAAGGCGTGGAGATGGTCATGCCGGGAGACAACGTGAACCTGCACGTGAAGCTGATTACGCCCGTGGCCCTCGAGGAAGGCGGTCGCTTCGCCATCCGTGAAGGCGGCCTCACCGTCGGCGCCGGCGTTATTAC